>CAZBCB010000025.1:0-14654 GCA_964489905.1 uncultured Bacteroidales bacterium | reverse complement strand
GAAGAACATCAGGTTGGCCTGGGGAAAATTATGAATCCATTACGGTTACTGCTTGTGGGAGGTTCCTTTGGCCCTCATCTTACCGATATTATGGCAATACTGGGTAAAGAAGAAGTATTAAAAAGAATAACCCGCGGAATTAATGAAATTAATTGACATACATGCCCATAATTATTATACGTGCAAAAATGGTATTTTGTTACTGAATGTATTCCCCGGTGAATCAGAGAAACTTGAGTATCCGTGTTATTTTTCTGCGGGGCTTCATCCATGGCATATCAGCCAGGCCACTCTGGAAAATAATCTGTTATGGGTTGAACGAATTGCTGCTGATAGCCATATTATTGCTGTTGGAGAAACCGGCCTTGATAAAGCTATCAATGTATCATGGCCGTTGCAATTGTTAGTATTTGAACGGCAGTTGGCTATTGCTGAAAAATCAGGAAAACCTTTAATAATTCATTGTGTGAGGTCGTACAGTGAAATGCTGGCATATCGAAGCAAATCCAATCAGGAATTGCCATGGATTTTTCATTGGTTCAATGCCAGCCTTGAAACAGCTAATGAGCTTATACGTAAAAATTGTTTTCTTTCATTCGGGCACATGTTGTTTAATGAAAAAAGCAAAGCTTTTACTGTATTTAAATCCATCCCTTCGGAAAATATTTTCCTTGAAACTGACGATGCCGGTTATACAATCGGGCAAATATACGAGAGGGCAGCGCTGATAAGGGGAGTAACAATACAGGAACTTATGCAGCAGATAAATAAGAATTTCACAGCCTGTTTTGGGAAGCTATAAGACATGGAAAACTGGAAAGAACGTACTGCATTGCTGATAGGCAAGAAAAGCCTTAGGAAGCTTGAAGCAAGCCATGTGCTTGTGGCCGGATTGGGTGGTGTTGGCGGATATGCAGCAGAACAATTATGCAGGGCAGGTGTGGGAAAACTTACTGTCATTGACGGAGACACGATTCACACTACTAACCGCAACCGGCAGATAATAGCCCTCTCCTGCAACGAAGGGATGAAAAAAGCCCATGCCATGGCACAGCGCTTAAAAGAAATTAACCCTGAAATAATTGTCAACGTTATTGATGAATATATTAAAGAAGAACGGTTTGATACAATACTATCCGGTTCTTTTGATTACATAGTAGATGCCATTGATACCCTCACACCCAAAGTTCATCTGCTGGCCTCGGCGGTCAAACATGGCCATGCTGTTGTCAGTTCGATGGGTTCGGGAGGCAGGTTGGATCCGTTACAGATAAAAATAGCTGATATAGCCGAATCGCATCATTGCAAATTTGCCTACATGGTGAGAAAATACCTGCACAGACTTGGCATACGCACAGGCATTAAAGTGGTTTATTCACCCGAACCAGTAAGCAAAAAAGCTATCCGAGAAATCAGCGGCGAAGAAAACAAACGTTCGGTAGTTGGCACTATTTCATACATGCCCCCGGTATTTGGTTGTTTTTGTGCCTCGGTAGTGATAAGGGATTTGTTAAACAAAAAAGAACAATTGTAATTCACACAAATTAAGTTAAATATCAATATTTTTTCGTATCTTTGCCAATCATTTTTTAATGAATCATTGCATTACTACTAAATGGCAGGTTCAAGAATTTTGTTCGTATCCCAGGAGATAACGCCTTATGTACCTGAGTCGGAGATGGCTCTGATAAGCCGGAACCTTCCCCAGGGAATTCAGGAACGTGGCAGGGAAATCCGGACTTTTATGCCAAAATATGGCTGTATTAACGAACGAAGAAATCAATTGCATGAAGTGATCCGCTTGTCGGGCATGAATATTATTATTGATGACACAGATCATCCGCTTATTATCAAAGTGGCATCAATACAGGCTGCCCGTATGCAAATATATTTTATTGACAATGAGGATTATTTTCAGCGAAAATTTACAATACAGGATGAAAAAGGCGAATTTTTCGATGACAATGATGAAAGAATTATGTTTTTTGCCAGAGGTGTTGCCGAAACCGTCAAAAAATTACAATGGCCGCCCGACCTGATTCATTGCCACGGATGGTTTTCAGCACTGGTGCCCTTATACATCAAAAAAGTTTATCACGATGATCCTATCTTTCACAAGTCGAAACTTGTGTTTTCTGTATATAATAATGAGTTTACAAAACCGTTAAATAAAGAATTAAAAAATAAACTCATGCTCGACAAAATACCCGAAAAAGACCTTAAGATCATTGACAATCCTACGTATACAAATTTGCTCAGACTGGCAGTTAATATGTCTGACGGCATTATTCAGGGAAGTGAATCGGTAAACAATGAAATTCTGAATCATGCAAAAAAAGAAGGCAAACCGGTGCTTCCCTATCAGGATATGGAAAAATACATTGATGCTTATTCCGAATTTTACGATCAAATACTTAATACCAATAATTGATGACCAGGTTTTGCTTCCCCCGCATTTTTGGAAATTCCTTGATAAACAATGCGATTACTTTGATTTTAATTATACCGCTGGCTTTTTTTTCATGTAAGGAAGACCCTACTTCTATTGGTATAGAAGTATTGCCTGATGCCGATCTTATTTATGCCTATGATACTGTAATCACTGTTGAAGCTTATACAGTTGAGCTTGACAGCCTTTCCAGCCGGGGAAAATCTTTATCCCCCGTAGGAAATTATAATGACCCGGTCTTTGGTAAAGTAATGGCAGGAGTGGTTACTGAATTTGGACCCTTATATGACCTGTATTTTACTGATGATGCTGTTCCTGATTCATTGATACTGCAATTATATTTTGATAAAACATCATATTATGGCAGGGATCCGATGAAAGGACTGCCCGACATAAAAGTTTACAGCCTGAATAATAAACTTTACGATACTAACTATTTTGCCAACTATCAGCCCGACTATAATCCGGCGCCTGTTTCTGCTTCTGATGCCGTTTTAACAAAGTATTTCAATGAAACTGATTCAACATGGCGTGATACTACTATAATAAATATTAAACTTTCAATAGATTATGCTAACATGATTATGGCAAACCGTAATGATAGCATAAAGGAAGATGAATTCAAATCCCTGATTTTCGGCTTTTATATTAAAGCCCGGGAGGGAACCCGCGATGGCTCTGTAGTTTACCTTAACCTTTCTAATTCCAATTCATCACTTACTCTTTATTATCATAAGAGTGACAATAAATCATACACTGCTGAATTTAATTTCTCTACATATAATGACATAACATTCAATGTTGTGCAATTCAACCGCACCGGCAGCGATGTTGCAAAAGTTATTAATGACACCGTTCATCAGGATTCGGTAATTTATCTGCAATCAATGGGCGGTACGGTTAATTATCTGAAGTTTCCGGATATCAGGGAATTAAAACAATCGTTGGGCAATATATCTGTCATCAAGGCTGAACTCATTTTGCCTGTTGAAGAGAGCGACCTCTCGTCAGAAAATTACCCGAAACCAGATCAGATAGGGCTCAGATATATTACCTCTGACGGCAGAAAAAATCGTCTGGCCGATGATCCCTATTTTAGTGGTTCTAATGGCATAAATTATTTTTCAGGGCAATATGCTGACAAGCAGAAAGCATATATATTCAGACTTGATAATTTCATGCAGCAATACTTTGCAGGTAACATTGACTTTAAAGGGCTGGAATTGTTTGTTGGAAATTTAGTCAGCTATAATTATGGCCAGATAGTGTATATTGATTATAATGCTATATCGCTTAACCGTGTTGTCCTTACCAGTGGCAATAACAGTAATCCTTTAAGGTTGAAGTTATATTATGTTCCCTATTAGTATTTTACGTTTTTATATATTCATTGATCATTTGACAAAATAACTTTATGTGTGGTATTGTTGGTTATATTGGTTATCGTGATGTATACAATGTATTGATTAACGGGCTTAAGCGGTTGGAATACCGTGGATATGATTCGGCCGGAATTGCTGTAATTAATAAAGAATCGCACATCTATAAATGTAAAGGAAAGGTTGCCGACCTGGAAAGGTTTATTCAAGGTAAAGACGTAAGCGGAACGCTTGGAATGGGGCATACACGATGGGCCACGCATGGAGAGCCAAATGATATTAATGCCCACCCTCATGTGTCGTATAACAAAAAGTTTATCCTTATTCATAACGGCATTATTGAGAATTATGCACGGTTAAAAGAAAAACTTGAGCACAGGGGAGTTAAATTTGTCAGTGAAACAGATTCTGAAGTACTGGTAAACCTCATTGCCTATATTCATGAAAAAGGGAATACAACTGCCGAAATTGCTGTAAGATTAGCACTTTCGAAAGTTGTAGGGGCTTATGGCCTTGTGATTGCATGCACCGATGAGCCTGATAAGCTGATAGCTGCACGTAAAGGCAGCCCGCTTGTTATTGGTGTGGGAAATAATGAATATTTTCTGGCTTCTGATGCTACTCCTATTGTTGAATATACCAAAAGCGTTATTTACCTTAATGATGATGATGTAGCCATTATTTCAAGAGAGGGGCTTATACTGAAAACTGTAAGAAACAATATGCAGGCACCAAGGATTCATCAGCTCGACCTCGACATCGGAGAGATTGACAAAGGCGGGTATGCTCATTTTATGCTTAAGGAAATATTTGAGCAACCCCAATCCATTCTTGATACATTCAGGGGAAGAGTTGCACAGGATCTGACTGAACTTCATCTTGGAGGGCTCTTTAATGTTATCGACAGGCTTACTGATGCAAAACGTATCATTATTGTTGGCTGTGGTACATCATGGCATGCAGGCCTGGTTGGGGAATACCTTTTTGAAGATCTGGCAAGGATTTCAGTTGAAGTTGAATATGCCTCAGAGTTTCGTTACCGTAATCCGATAATTAACCCGGATGATATAGTGATTGCTATAAGTCAGAGCGGAGAAACCGCTGATACACTGGCTGCCGTCAGACTGGCAAAACAAGCAGGAGCTCTTGTACTGGGTATCTGTAATGTGGTTGGATCAAGTATTCCCCGTGAAACGGATGCAGGAGTGTATACCCATGCCGGCCCCGAAATAGGGGTAGCCTCAACCAAAGCATTTACAGCACAGGTTACTGTGCTTGCCATGATGGCTATGCTTATCGGCCGTAAAAAGAATTTACTCTCAGAAGCACAATACCGAGCATATATCCGGTCGCTTACTGAAATACCGAATAAAATAGAAAAAATCCTCGCAATGGATGCGGAATTTAAAAAAATAGCCTCGCTTTATAAAGACTCCAATAATTTTATTTATCTGGGCAGGGGCTATCTGTTTCCTGTTGCGCTTGAAGGTGCTCTTAAACTTAAGGAAATATCGTATATCCATGCAGAAGGTTATCCGGCTGCTGAAATGAAGCATGGACCTATAGCTCTCATTGATAACAAGATGCCCGTTGTGGTGGTTGCTACCAAAGATTCATCATACGAAAAAATTGTCAGTAACGTTCAGGAAGTAAAGGCACGTAACGGCATCGTCATTGCTGTTGTCACCGAGGGAGATAACGTAATAAAAAATATTGCCGATCATGTGCTTGAAATACCTCCAACTGACACATTGTTTTCACCTCTTCTGGCTGTCATACCGCTTCAATTGCTTTCATATCACATCGCTGTCATGCGCGGATGTAATGTTGATCAACCCCGAAACCTTGCAAAATCAGTAACTGTTGAATAATTTTTTCATACTAACACCACTGCCAACAATAAAATTGTTAACCTGAATTGCTTCACCAGCAAACGAATTTGGCTGTTGAAGTACCGTTGTCTGAACCTACCTGACAGAAATAAATTCCCGGTTTAAATCCGGAAATATCCACCATGGCCACCGGACCGGGATTGTCAAGTATCAGCTTTTTCATGACCCTGCCTGTAAAATTATAGATAACAACATTCTGAGGCTTGCCTGCATCTGTAATTATAATATTTATTGATTCAGATGCCGGATTAGGGACTATTTCAACATTAACTCTATCTTTAGAGCCATAATAATTATGATTGCCAATAAATGACGAACCTGAAAATTCACATGAACCCCAGTTAAAAGCATATTCCGTATCCGTTACCGGAACTTTATATTTGCGATCAGTACCATTCCATAAAGCACAAGCCGACGGAACACTTTCTCTGGCATCCGGCAGGGTGTCATTGAGAAAATAAAAAGCACCGGAATCACCTGGTGAAAGGTAGGTAAACCAGCTATAAATGTTGTTGCCCAGGTGAGCCATTGCCACCGGCTTTGCATTATCAGTCATATTTCCTGCTACATAAACACCCTTAGAAACATCCTGTCCGGACATATTTACCTTAAAGGTAACCTTCACACTATTTATATTTTCATAAAACTGAGGTTCAGTCCACCTGCCCCCTCCGTTTTCCATAAAATTGGTGTTGACAGGGTCAAAAAATACAACATGATCATGCGATGATCCCTGACCCCATGGTGTGCGACAGGGTGTTGAGACCCATGCAGGCTCCCAGAAAATCACTCCTTTTCCACCGGCTTTCATCACCTGGCGGGTATAATCCACCATATACTCCAGTTGTTTTTCAGGAATAACCGGCAGATAATCGGGATCGGGAGTATTAATAATATTACCCATGGCATCAAAGTTCTGTGTAGTCCATAAATAACCCGTTTCCACCACCATAACATCATATCCGGGATGAGCTGCTTTAAGCGACCTGATAGCATTGCCAAGTGATGATATATTGCCTCCATGCCATGCATAATAATAGGAAAAACCCATGATGTCAAAATCAGTTACCCCTTTGCTGATAATATTATTATAAAACCAGCTTAACACATTTAACCCTGCACAATGAAGGGCTATTTTAGGTTTTATTGAAGTGACCTGGCTAACATCCCTCACTGCTTGAATAGCTGCATTAAATAACTGGGCATGCCGGCTCCAGTCTGAACTGACACTTCCGCCTGCATTCCAGTTTTCATCCATTGTAGTATGTTTTAATATTCCATCATTGTTTTCATTACCAATTTTTACCATTTCGGGCATCAGTGAATCGGCATTAAGGTCAGTTAAAACCCTGAATACATAATTATAAACCGAGTCCTTCAAGGCCGTAAGGTTATTGGCCACACCAAGCCACCTTGCAGGTATAAGCTGGCGCCCCGGATCAGCCCATACATCAGAAAGATGCAAATCGAGCATTACCTGCATACCGGCAGCCTTACTACGGGAAATGGTTTCTTTAACATCTTCAAAATCACTATATTGTGATTTAACCCCTTCGGGCTGCACTAGTGAATTCTGCCACGAAGGCTCTACCCAAAGCCTTACCCTTACCAGATTCGTACCATGATCGGAAAAAATCTGATATACATCCTTTGGTATGCCTTTTTCTTTGAATACCGCCCCGCAGTCTTCCATCTGGTTGACATAAGAAAGGTCGTTGCCAAAATAAAATGACTGGCTTTTAAGCAAATATACTGTAAAAAGCAGGGAGCAAAGTATGGATAACCTATACCACATAAAAATTTAAATATTAAAAATAAGCAAAAAAATCACGCAAAAACGCAAAGGTTAACCGTCTATTAATACCATGCTTAATTTTTTATCACCTTTTTGTTTTTGCGTGAAAATTAATTGAATTATTATTTTACCTGATGACTAATTTTCTGATGCCAGTGTTCCGGCCGTCATAAACTTTCACAAAGTAAATACCCGCAGAAAGTGCTGCAGTGCCAAGCTTAATTTCTCCCGAATTTACAATTGTCTTATCAACATTATATTTTCTGCCTGACATATCAAATAATTCTATCTGCGGTGTAGTATTCATCTCAGGTATTCTGAGTGAAACGTTTCCTTCAGCAGGGTTAGGATAAACAATAAAATTTAATTCATTTGTTTCCTTTTCATTGATTCCGCTCGGAGGTGTGTAGTTGGGACATTTGGCAAAATAACACATAACAACGGTGTCTTTATCAGGGACAACAATCCAACGGTCAGATCCATATCTGAGCGGATAGCTTTGAGAGCATATAGTGTCAAACCATTCCCTGTATCTTTTGTAATAGTTCCAGTCCTGGTTACCTGCACTGTCCCATGAATTTACTGTTATGAAATAGTAAGCCAGTGAATCATTGCCATCGCCATCCTTTAGACCTGGCTCAAGATCTGTACTCCATGTGTACAGACTATCATCAAGCTTAAACATAGGTTCAAAATTCCAATCCGTAATAAATCCGACAATATAAACCGTATCCTTGGGAAGCGGTTGTCCGGATAATTTCACATTAAAAGTGATGCTAACACTAAATGCCTGTAGGGATAAGGCCAGAAGCAATAAAGTAAAAAGTTTTTTCATAGCGTTAAGATTTAAGATTAATAAATAATTCTGATGGTATGTTTTATTATCATTTTCAGTCTTTTTTTGGTTTTTATTTAAAGACCGCCGGCGAATAAGTATTATTAAAATTGATCACCGGCGGCTTTAAAAACAGCATAACTAATGTATTAACTAACTAATATCCCGGATTTTGTTCCAGTTTACCATTGCTATTATTAATAGCATAAGCTGGTATAGGGCATAATTCTGGTGCACTTGTGTTTTTCCCGGAGACAACAGAAAGTGCCGATGGCCATTTGCCATGCCTGATCAGATCGGTTTTTCTGAATCCTTCGAGATATAGTTCCCATCCTCTTTCTCTGAGGATGGCGTCATTAAATGCCTGTTGTGAGGCAAAGTCAGCAGGAGGCAACGGACCGATACCTGCTCTTGACCTCACACTATCAATAAGAGCAACGGCTTCAGATGTAGGGCCACCGTTATTATTATTAATGGCTTCTGCCATCATCAGCATTACATCTGCGTATCTGGCTATAATGATGTCATTTCCGCGAAATGCGCTTGTTGTTGTTCCTTCATCAAGATATTTTATGCATACCGGACCTCTCAAAGGAGGTTTGCTCGTGCGCGATCTTATTGCATCCTGGCCGGCCACAACAGCATTTGGGATACGTGTATATTCGGTTACAAATAAACGTCGTTCATCAGCAGGATCAAATGAATCGTAAAAATCCCATGTAACCATAAATACGCCATCACCCCATCCACCTTTTATTACTTTCTGACCCGGATAATCTTCGGGGTAGCAATAAAATGCAATGGGGTTAAAATTTTTTGTCTCATCATCCTCACTGCATGACACAGCCCATATTGTCTCGGAATTTCGTTCAGTAGCTTCCCGGAAAAGACTGTGATAATTATCAACCAGTGAATATCCCAGTGCCATTATTTCTCTTCCTGTTGATTCGGCATTGATGAAATTTTTTTCATTCATATACAGACGCATCAGCAAAGTCAGGGCCAGACCTTTATTAAACCGGCCGTATTCATCAGGTTCAACTTCAAGATGATCAGCAGCAAACCTGAAATCATCAGCAATATAACCTACAAAGGTTTCCCGTGATGGACGTGTCAGGTCGTTTTCGGCTTCATTGTCGCCTACTTTTTCATAATCAACAATTACCGGTACCGGGCCATAGTATGTTAAAAGAAAATACATAATCCATCCCCTTGCCAGCCGTGCTTCTCCAAGTAACCTGTTTTTTACCTCCTGTCTTATTTCAGCTTTTTCAATATCACCTATAATTTTAGTTGCTCGGGTTACAAATCTCACTTTATCAAAATGGCTCTGATAGCGGTCTTCATTCAACATGTAGTTAAAATTACAAGAGCTCTGACCTTCCCAAAATCCTCCCCACTGCGAAAAAATAGTGAATATGTCAGAAGGCAGATCGAGCATAACAATATGCCCGCGTTCGGGGCTGAAAAAGCTGTTTGTCCAGTTAGTCCCCGGTTCCTGATAGCCCCAGCTTCCAAGAAATGGCTTATACAATTCAAGCATATAAAGTTCATATTCCTGTTCATTTGAAGGAAAGGTAATGGGGGACAAAGTTCCGTATAACTGGGGTTCAAGTCCCTTTTCGCAGTTATAAAAAATTACGGTAACTGCAATAATTAAAATCGAAAATATCTTTTTCATGGCATTTCAGTTTTGAGATTAAAAAGTAGCATTCAGGCCAACTGAATAAGTCCGTGTCATCGGATAAGGAGCTGCTGCGCTCACCCTTGGCTTGGGAAAATTAATTTCGGGGTCAGCTCCTTTGTATTTCGTAATAATGAAGGCATTCTGAATATCAGCGTACAAACGAAGATTTGAAACATATCTTTTAATGCCCGGCATATTAAAGGTATATCCAAGCGTAATATTCCGGCACCTGAGGAAATCTTTCTTTTCAAGCCATGTATCCACGCTGGCACTTAATCCCAACGTTGATTCATTATATGCAATTCCGGGCAGGAAACCATCTGGATTTGAAGTGGTCCACACGTTCTTTATGTCCTGCGAACCATTCTGAACCCTGTTAACAAAATCAGTTGCACCGGCCCATGCATAACTGTTATTCCAGCCATATGCGCCAAACTGGCCATAGAAGAAAATCCCAAAATCAAAATTTTTAATTTTCAGGGTATTACCAAACCCGACGATGAATTCAGGATTCCCGTTATACATGACAACATCGCGGTTATCAAGCGTATCATTACCATCCTGGTCAACAAATTTAGGACACCCCGGCCTTCTTGCTGCTGAAGGCTGGAAATCAGATGGTGTCTCACCAATCTGTATTATTCCGTTTGTTTCATAGACATATATGGCATTTACAGGGTCATTTTCTTTCATATATGATTGCAAACCCTCATAAGGAGGCCTTTCAACCCAGTTATGTTCATAATGTGACAGGTTAAGCTCCATACTCCATTCAATCAGCTTATTTTTGATGTTAATGGTATTTAATGAAATTTCATAACCTTTACGCACCTGATGACCGGAATTCACCGGATAGGTTTGAATGGCTGAAAGCGGAGGAGTCGGTGCATTGGTGTATATCAGGTTGGGATTATCGTCTTTGAACAGATCCACTGAACCTGACAACCGGCTTCCAAACAGGCTGAAGTCAAGACCGATATTCGTCATAATGGTTTTTTCCCATTCAAGGTCGGGTTGATCATTGGCAACCTGCAGATAAACAGGATAGACTGTTAGGCCGTTATTAAACGAAGCCTGTACCTGCCGTGTTCCATTCATATCCGATTCAAAACGACCAATGGCTATAGTACTGTAGGTACGGCCGGTTGTACCAATGCTTGCCCTTAACTTTAACAGATTAATTACATCGATGTTTCTTAAAAAGGGCTCGCTCGATAATTTCCAACCCAACGATGCTGAAGGGAAGAAAGCATATTTGTTCTCCGGGAAGAATTTATCATAACCATCATACCTTATGGCAAACATCAGAAGGTATTTGTCAAACAAATCAAAATTACTTCTGGCAAAATAAGACCGCGTACGTTCAATTGATTTTCCCGAGAATACCGAATTATTGGGAGCAGTAGCCATATTACTGGTATTAACGGCATCAAGCATTCCATCTCCTTCAATGCCTGAGCGTGTATAGTTGGTTTGATATTGACCCATACCTGCCATAAGGTCTATATTCATTCCATTAAACAATTCTTTTTTAAAAGTCAGAAAACCTTCAACGGTCTGATTCTCTCTTTTTTCATCAGACAATGTTCCTCTTGACTTATATTGCATACCCCAGTATACTGTTGAAGGAATGTAAAAATCACGGCTTGCTGTTTCATAATTGTTACCATAAAGCAGTTTTCCTTTCAGGATACCCGGAATAATGTCAATATCAAGTGATATATTGCTGAGTATGGCACTGCTCAATGTATTGTCTTTCACATCAGCCAGAGAAACCGGATTTGCAATAACCTGAAACTGTGAATATGAACCATCGGGGAAGCGCACCGGCAAATTGGGATCATAGGCCATTGCGGCCTGCAACATGCCATAACCTTCAGAACCCGAACCTCCGGCCTGCTGGCCGGCGCCTGAATTGGTATAATAATTACGACTTGCATTAACACTGGTTGAAAGTGTAAGAAACTTATTGAGTTTAAAAGCAACATTAAGCCGGCCTGTATATCTTGTTAAGTCGGAATGCAATAAAATACCTTTCTGATAAAAGTAGTTACCCGAAAAAAAGTAGGTAACCTTTTCAGTGCCTCCGCTCAAGGATAGTGAGTGATTATCAATACTCCCTGTCCGGAGTACTTCATCAAGCCAGTCCGTTCCTTCTCCGGTGGCTGCGATGAGACTATCGGAATAAGGTACTCTAAAACCCGATAATATTGCCGGTGTTGTTCCAAAAGGAACCATTCTCAGATCAAACAAGTATTTATCTTTTGCCATCTGATTGTAATAAGTCATATAATCTTTTGCATTCAAAGGCTCTAAATAATTCATGTCTTTGACCCAGGAATGATTTCCTGAATAATTTACCGTCATTTTCCCTTCTTTGCCTTTTTTGGTTGTAATAAGGATTACCCCATCTGCAGCAGCAACTCCATAAATAGATGCACTGGCATCTTTAAGTACTTCAACCGATTCGATATCATTGGGATTTAAATTAGAAAGTCCTCCACGGTTTACACCCTGAAGTTCAATTTTACCATTATCAGGTTCGAGTGCCGTAACAGGATAAACTACTCCGTCAACAACAATCAGCGGATTACCCCTTCCTCTGATTGAAAGGTTTATCAATCCGCCAGGTTCGTTACTTTGTTGAACAACATTTAATCCGGCAGCCCTTCCGAACAGTAATTGCGAAATGGTGTTATTGGCAGCCGAAGGAACTTCGTCGGGTTTTACTTTTACAATTGATGTGGTAAGGTTTTGTCTGGCAACCGTTCCATACCCTACAACAACAACTTCCTGAAGCGTTTCAATATTTTCAGTGAGTATTATTTCAATACTCGTGCGGTTATCAACAGCTACTTCTTCAGTTTTAAATCCAACAGAAGAAACTACCAACACCGCGTTAGGGCCAGACACAGTGATTGAAAAACTTCCGTCAGCTCCGCTGACCGTGCCGTTGAGGGTTCCCTTTTCAACAACATTTACTCCCGGTAATGGTTCATTATCAGTACCACTCTTAATGTTTCCCTTAACCGTAATTCCCTGTTTTGTTTTAGTATCAGGAGTTATTACAATAAGATTATTCTCCATCAGAGTGTACTTCATATCAGCATCAGGAAGTATCTTATTGAGCACATCAGTAATGTTACTCTTTTCTACCTTAAGAGTAACCAGTTTGTCCTGTATCGCCTCATTGATATAAAGAAAACGTACTTCGCTCTGTTTTTCAATCTCCTGAAAAACCTGCGACATTGGTGCATTTTTCAGATTAAGAGTAATTTCTGCCTTTTGTGAGAAACCATTGGCATAAATCTGCAATACTCCTAATGTAATGAGGATTATACTAAGTTTCATGGTCAGAAAGAATTTTTGCCTGCATAATAATGCTATGCAATTAATTAGCGGTTTATTCATACATTTGTAGTGTTAAGAGTTAATATTTTTTATTAATTCTGATGGTTAGGCCGGCGAATGGTAGCGCATTTGCCGGCTTTCTGGTTTATCCGGTCTTTATCTTGTTTTTCATAGTAATAATGGTTTAATTACACATAGGGTTATTTTTTAAGTGAGACTTCAATTTTATTCTTATTGATAGTATAATTGAAATTAGGAGTTGCCACCTTCAGTGCACGCAATGCCTGTTCAACAGTCTCTTTTTCAAACACACCTGTATAGCTCAGATTATTTATTGCTGTATCAAGTAATGTTATTTCAACATTATACCAGCGTTCCATTTTTACCAGCAATGATTCGAACGGCTCGCTGACAAATACAAGTTTATTGTCTTTCCATGCAACAATCGGACTTGTATCTATATCCTTTGTGATTTCAACATGATCTACTTTTTTAAGGGGGTCCCCGGTTTCTTTTTTACTGGTTAAAGCCAGATCGCCTGTTGTCTTAATAAATGTAGCTTTCTGATGAGGCTTCAGGATAAGCGGAGGTTTTTTATCCGTTTCCTGCGAAATCGGATGAATCTCCAACAAACCTGTCAACAATGTTGCCTCTATGGTTTTATCATCTGTATATGATTTGATGTTGAATCTGGTTCCTAATACCTTAAACTGAACTTCAGCAGTGTTCACATAAAAAGGATGCTGTTTGTCGGCTGTAACATCAAAATAGGCTTCGCCTTCAAGTTCAACTTGCCGGTTTTGGTTGAAATTTAATGCATATCGTAAAACTGAACCACTGTTTAACCAGCCTTTTGTTCCATCGGGTAATATAAAACTAACTCTTGATCCAAGTGTCGAACGAATCTCAGAAAAAGCTTCATCTGAAAACTGCTTGTCCCTTGTATTCAAATTATATAAAATAAAGCCTCCTGCCAGAAGCAAGGGCAATAAAATAACCGCTGCAACCCTGTAATAAAGCCGTATTAACCTCTTTAACGGTTGCTTGTCTTTTACACTTTTTTCAATGTTAATATTATAATGTATCCTATGAAGAATATGTTCAAGATCTTTATCTATTAATTCAGCATTTTCAGCAAACTTATGCCACTGGTGAGCCATAAAAGTTTTCAGCGCTGCCTGTTTGTTCTCATCAGCAAAAACCTGCCTCACATATTTTTCATCCTCAGCGCTAAATGTGCCGTTAAAATAACGCTCCAGGATTTCC
>CAZBCB010000024.1:0-15373 GCA_964489905.1 uncultured Bacteroidales bacterium | reverse complement strand
AATATTAAGTTATGCAGCTATTATTTTATTAGTTTTATCATGCGGCATTATTGGATATCGTTTTGGTAGTAAAAAGGTACAAATTAATAGTGGAGATTTTTCAGAAATTATTGTTCCTTATGGAGGAAGATCGGTTGTTACATTGCCTGATGGAAGTAAGGTATGGTTAAATGCCGGGAGTCACTTAAAATACAAACGTAATTTTAATATAGAAGCACGTGATGTTTATCTCAGCGGAGAGGCTTTTTTTGAAGTTCAGAAAAATAAAACGCCATTTATTGTTCATACTTCATACATTGACATAACGGCACTGGGAACTGCATTTAATGTTAAATCATATTCCGAGGATAATAAAGTTGAAGCGACACTTGTTGAAGGTAAAATAAGCATTGAAAATAAAAAAACCAATAAGTCATTTGTTTTAAAGCCAAAACAGAAAATTGTTTTTAAAATAGCTGATGCTTTTAGTTCTGATATTAGTAATATTTCAAACAAGCAGTCAGTAAATGAAAATAATACTTCTGACTATGCTGAAGTTAAAGAAGAAGCATTTCAGAATATTACCATTAATAATAATGTTAATATTAAAGAATCCATATCATGGAAGGACGGTGATTTAATCATTAATAAAGAAACACTGGAAGAACTTGCGAAAAAACTTGAAAGAAAATACAATATCAGTTTTGTTTTTGAAACTGATGATTTGAAAAATTACACATACACGGGCACACTTCGTGATTTTCCCCTTGAACAGGTATTAAAGGCGATTGAAATGACATCGCCGGTAAAGTATTCTATAAAAGAGAAAACAGTTAAACTCTCATATAATAAAAATTTCAAACTTTTTAATTAATAAATAAGTTTTCAAATGATTGATTTATTGAATAATGGAGTTTTATAAAAAATTGTAATCGATTGCACATTTTAGAAATTAAAAGCCAAAAATATGACATAGTGTTAATAAATAAGGGGAAACAAAAAACCGGGGGGTGAAGCAGACACCCTCCGGTCATTGTGAATTCCAACATCTTATGAAAAAAATGTTGAACTAAAACATACAAATTTATGAAAAATAACCTTAACTATTTTACTTCAGGACGGAGTAGAAAATTCAAACTACTATTATTAACTATGAAGCTCACTGTATTTTTATGTATGATTGCTGCTTTGAATATCTCTGCAGCAGTTTATTCACAGGATAAAAAAATCAGCATAAAAGCCGAAAACATTCAATTACGCGACTTATTTCGTGAAATTGAAAACAACAGCGATTATGCATTTTTCTTTAATGATCAGTATTCTCAATTAGACAAGCGGGTTACCCTTGAAACAAAAGACGAAAAGATTGAGAATATTCTTGAAATGTTGCTTAGCAACACCTCTCTCGATTACAAAATTCTTGAGAACGATTTTGTTGTGATTGTTCCCAAAGCATCTATGCAGCAAAAGATTGTTACAGGCAAGGTACTTGACTCTGAAGGACAACCTTTGCCGGGAGTTAATATTGTGGAAAAAGGAACTACCAATGGTACAGTAACTAATCTGGAAGGTAATTACTCAATTTCTGTTGCTTCGGAAGATGCTGTTCTGGTATTTACTTATATAGGTTACCTAAGTGAAGAAGTAAAAGTGGGTGCGCAAACTACCATTAATATTACCTTATTGGAAAATATTGAAAAATTACAGGAAGTTATTGTAGTTGGTTATGGTACCATGAAAAAAAGCGATGTAACGGGTGCTATTGTTTCAGTTAATGATAAAGCATTGCAGGAAGTGCCTGCAGCCAACATACAGCAGGCATTGCAAGGGAGGGCAGCAGGTCTTGAAATTCAGAAGATTGGTACTGCACCTGGCGCCACTGCTCAAATTAGGGTTCGCGGTGAACGTTCCATTACCGGTTCAAATGATCCACTTGTTGTACTTGACGGAATTCCTTATGAAGGAGGTAGCTTAAGTGATATTAACCATAATGATATTGCTTCCGTTGAGGTACTAAAAGATGCATCGGCCACTGCGATATATGGTTCAAGAGGTGCAAACGGGGTTATTCTTATTACAACAAAAAGAGGCAAAAGCGGAGAGACTTCACTGTCATACAACGGATATTATGGCATTACTAAAATAACCCGCAAATATGACATGTTTGATGCTGAGGAATATGCTGCTATGAGGGATGCAGGTTCAAGAGCCTGGGGATATATGCCTGAAGAACTTGAATCAATGAAGACAGGACGGGCAACCAACTGGCAGGATCTGATGTATGAAAGCGGTTATGTTACAGATCATAATTTGACTGCTCTGGGTGGGACTGAAATAACCCAGTTTTCAGTTGGAGGCGGATATTATAAGGAAACAACCATTTTACCCGGTCAGGATTTTACCAGGTTTTCTCTTAAAGCAAATATCGATACAAAAATCGGTAAAAGGCTAAAATTAGGATTAAATACCTTAAACAGTGTTAATATAAGTAATGGCACACAATTTATTAATCAGCAGCCCAATACATCGGGTTTTGCTAATAGCCCTTATGGTGGTAGTATAATGTTCCCCATTTTAACACTTAGTCCGCTTATGCCGGCTTATGACTCACTGGGTAATATACTTATAAGGCCGGGAGGTAACGCTGAAGACCGTGAAAATCAATACAATCCTCTCCTTCTTAAAGATAATAATAATGAATGGGTTGATCGTACCAGAAGGCTTCGCACTTTTAATACCCTTTATGCAGAGTTCGAAATATTTAAAGAATTAAAATATCGTTTAAATGTCGGGCTTGATTACCGTCAGCAGGAGTTTGACCAGTTTCAGGGCCGTGATTCATATTTCCGTACGCGTAATCAGACTGCAAGAGCCCGTGTAAACAATGCTGAAGGGTGGGGATATACTGTTGAAAATCTGTTGCTTTTCCAGAAAGTATATGCAGAGAAACACAGTATTAATTTTACAGGTCTTTTCAGTTTTCAGGAAGATAAATCTCATAATACACAGGTTGATAAAGAAGGAATTAATGCTGACTTTATTCAATTTTATGACCTGAGTCAGTCTAATCCCGATCCGGCAGCCTCTTTAAGCGGAAATGAGGCATCCTGGGGTCTCGTTTCATATATGGCAAGGCTTAATTATGTTTTTGATAATCGTTATTTAATAACATTAACCGGAAGGGCTGATGGTTCTTCCAGACTGGCTGAAAAATGGCATTATTATCCTGCTGTGTCTGTCGGCTGGAATCTGAATAATGAAAATTTTATGAAAGGTATCAGGCCAATCTCCGCATTAAAGATACGTGTGGGATATGGTGAAACATCAAACCAGGCGGTAGCGCCTTATACCACTCTTGGCGGAGTATCGGGTTATATAACTCAGGATGGTACAAGAGTACCAATTAGATATAATTATGGTACTGATGAAAAGGTGTCGGGTTATTTAATTAGCAGTTTGCCTGATAAAACACTCGACTGGGAATATACAAGAACAACAAATATAGGTCTTGATTTTGGTTTATTTAATAACCGCATCAGTGGTACTGCTGAATGGTATTATGCAAAAACTTATAATCTGTTATATAGTGTTACTATGCCTATTACTTCAGGTGTTCCGGGAAGTTTTCTTACAAATGTTGGTGAAACGGAAAATAAAGGTTTTGAATTTACGGTCTCATCAGTTAATGTTAAAACTGCCGGAGGATTTACATGGAGCACCGAACTTAATGTGTTCTTAAACCGTAATAAGATTCTTAAATTATACAGGGATATTGAACGTGATGTTCAGAACCAGTTGCATGTAGGATATCCGCTGAATGCAATCTATGATTATGAAAAATTGGGTATCTGGCAACTCGATGAAGCTGAAGAAGCAGCTTTGTATGGTCAGTTACCCGGCCAGTTGAAATTACGTAACCTTAATCCTGAAGTTGACACAGCCATTACTCCTGAGCTTGACAGGAAAATCATAGGTAGTGGAGAGGCCAAATGGCAGGGTGGTATAACAAACCGTTTTTCCTACAAGGGAATTGATCTTTCTTTTGTTATATATGTGAGATGGGGAGGCACGCTGGTAAGCTACCTGCACCAGCCCACCAGGGGTTATATTACTGTTATGGATGGACGCAGAAACGGACTTGATGTTGACTACTGGACGCCGGAAAATCCTACCAATTGGTTTACATTGCCTCAGGAAACAAATAATTATACGATTGTTCCTCCCAAAGCGTCATCAGCATGGCAGACACTGGGTTACTATGATGCTTCATTTATTAAAGTCAGAAGCATTAACCTGGGCTATACAATACCTGCAAAATATATATCAAAATCACCATTTAAAAGCTTAAGAGTATATTTTACTGCACAGAACCCGTTCCTGTTATATTCACCTTATGTATATAAATATAATGGTGTTGATCCGGAACCAACTGGCACAGGTACTATAGGAGCTGTAGGAACACCTGATAACCTTCGCACTGGAGGCAATAACCCTGCACTGGTTATTGGTGCCAGTACACCTCCTACCAGGTCATTTATTTTTGGTCTAAACGTAACATTTTAAAATTCATAGCATATGAAAACAATATATAAGAAACTCATTATACTGTTTACAACTTTGTTATCATTGTTTATTTATCAAAGTTGTAGTGAAATATTGGATGAAGAGCCAAAAACATTATTTACTGTTGCCTATTTTGAAACACCGCAGGGTATTAAGGATGCTGTCAATACTGTATATGCCTATATGAGGTTTATTTATGCACCAAATGGTCCATTGGCACTTTTCCATCAGGGAACAGATGAATGGACTTATGGTGAACAGCCTGCAACCAGCACCAGTGGTGATAATCTGCAACACAGAGAATGTGGTGAATATTCCTTATCAGCAGGTAACGGAGCCATAGGTTCAATATGGAACTTCTCTTTTCCCATGATCAATATGTGTAATGCCATTCTTGAATATGTCGACGGTATTGCTGAATTGACTGAACAGGAAAAGAAGGTAATTAAGGGTGAAGCATCCTTTTTCAGGGCTTTATATTATTTAAATCTGGTTACCCAATATGGTGCAGTGCCTCTTGATCTCGGAAGTGGTGAGCTGAAAATGAACACGAAACCTTTTTGGGGGTTCAACCGTTTGCCGCTCGATCAGTTACTCGAAAAGAATTACCAGACCATGATTGATGACCTTACTTTTGCTACACAAAATCTACCGGAAAGGAAAAACGAGAATAACTATAAAGTTACGCAAGCTGCTGCTTATCATTTACTGGCTAAAGTATATATGTTTCGTTATTATACTGCAGCCAAGAAGGCTGACGATGCTCAGAATGCCTACAATGCAGCTATGGAGGTCATTAACAATCAGGAAAAATATGGGGTAAAACTGCTTGATAATTTTGCGGATGTATTCAGGCAGGGTAATGATTACAATACTGAAATTCTTTATGCTGTTGAAAGAATTCCCGGCGACAATGCCATGAATATGATGAATAATCCCACAGGCATTGGTGCTTATGAAAATCAGGCAAATAATGATTTTACCCCTAACTATCAGCAGGCTATTGGCAATGTTTCTTTAATTGATGGCCGGCCACTTGCATATCAGAGACCTCTGAGGAAAATTGCACCAACCAAATGGATGCTTCTTACTGCATTTGCTGACAAAGTGAATGATACCAGATATCATAGTACTTTCAGGACACTATATAGAACAGCCAGCGTAAATGAGCCAGGAACAAAGGCTTATGATGAATATGTACTTAAATTAGCTGATAGAGGTATGGTTGTCGGCGATACTGCATGGTACATGCCCGATACTCAGGCTGAAGCAGATGCTATTAATGCAAGAGGCGTTAACTATTTCTGCATAGGTCCGGACGACTGGTACACCAATCAGAATAAAACTTATATCATGCACCCTGCATTAATAAAATTTGCTGATTCATTAAGGGTTACCTTTAATGATGGTTCCGGCAGGCCATATCCGGTTTGCCGTTTAGCTGAGACATATCTGCTTGCTGCTGAAGCAGCCATGCAACTGAACAAAAATGATGAAGCAGCAGATCTTATTAATGTACTGAAAAAGCGTGCTGCATATAAACCCGGATTAACACCCGAAGAAGTTGATGCCCGTTATGCCAACATTGCTGTTACCGGTGCAAATATTAACCTCGATTTCATTCTCGATGAACGCACACGCGAAATGGCAGGAGAATGGGTCCGCTGGTCTGATCTGGCTATCCGGAAATATCCTGATGGAAAATCCTGCCTGATTGAAAGAGCAAAGGCATTTAATCCCGATGTGGCTGCAAGCAATAATTTAGATGAGCATCATCTTGTAAGGCCTATACCTCAGGGACAAATTGATGCAGTTGACGATCCTGACAGAGCTAAATATCAGAATCCGGGTTATTAATAAAAGACTTATTGAAGTTAAAAACATTTAAAATAAATAACATGACTATGATACGCAAAATAACATATTTTCTTATGGTAGCTTTGGCAGTTCTTTTGCTGACCATAAGATGTGAAAAACCTGAAGGTATCATTCAGGAAGACATTGTTGATGTGACTTCACGTATTACCAGTTGTCCTGAAATATTGGGAACCGGAGATACAGTTGTTATTGAAGGAACACAGCTTAATGATGTTGTCAGGGTGATTTTTGGAAACCTTACAATTTCCCGGTACGAGTTAATATATACAGCTAATGGCATAAAATTCCAGATTCCCGCACTTGCTCCGAACGGGGAAAATGAAGTTGTACTTGTCTTCTCAGGCAATGAGAGGGCATTTAGGAAAATTACTGTCTTGCCTCGTCAGACATATCTCTTTATGGATCCCATATTCGGAAGATCAGGTGATACTATTACTATATGGGGTACAAACCTGAATGTTGTCGAAAATATTTTGGTTGGTGAAGTTGAAGCCAGCATCATCGAACAACCGGGAAACTACCTTAAATTTATCATTCCTGCTGGTGCTTATCCTGATCGGGTATACCTTAAGACTGACCTTTTAAATTTGCCCAGCAAGGATACACTCATTGTTTGCGATAATTCTGACGAATTCATCTGCTTGCCTAATTTAATGGAGAATGGTGATTTTGAAATGGCACCTGCTTATGGAGTGACAAACGGCGATGCTGACCTGGGTCCCAACTGGTATGCGCCGGGGCATAATACAAGACAGATACTTGAAATTGTACCGACTTCAAGCATTCCTGACCCCAATTATCCTGGCCTCGGTTCAAAAGTACTTAAGGCGCAGATTAACAGTGAGTGGCTTAATTCAAGCGCATTTACCAATAACTGGCAGATACAGATTGTTAACAGCCTTACCTGCGATTCAAACAGGGTCTTCAGGTTTATGGGTAAAATATGGTCAGATATGGCAGGCCGCCAGGTTGAAGTAAACGGCGGTGTAGCACTTCCCTCGTACACCAACATGCTTGGTACACAGGAAATTATTCTTAATAGGGGATGGAATGAATTTTCAATTGAAATAAAACACGACCGCTCTCAAAATCAAAATGAAAGACAAATACGTGCTATAATTTCGTTCGGATACTATGTTAATGAAGGAGTAACCTTTTATTTTGACGATTTAAGAGTGGTTGACATAGGTGAAAGGCATGATTAACCAATTTATTCAGTCCAGCCAGATACAGGTCTGGTTGGACTTTGATTATTGTGTTTTATTAAGCTCATGTTTAACTAAAAGATAAGGTTTTTATTTATGCAATAATGAGAAACCATGTATTACTATTATTAACTTAAATTCTTAAACTATGAAAAGAAAAACTACATTATTACTTTTCTTGCTAATTGCCTTCACAGGTGCTTTTGCTCAAAGGCACGAAGGTAGGGATTCTGTTAAAATTGCTTATGAGACTTTCAGTGGTTTTCTAAAATCCAATTTTGACACAGATTTTCAACTATGGGCTCGTCCGGGCTGGACTAATGGTTCCGGCAGTTATAGCTGGCCATGGTCTGTTGTAAAGGATAGTGGTGCATTCACTACCAAAAATGGCACATGGATCAGCGGCTCTGATTCGTCAATCAGGATTGTTGTTGATAATTACGGAGGAATTGATGACCTGCATCCTGAACTGGTATATGATACAGCTGCCGTCAGCAGGGTTATTTTCCTTGCCAATCCCAACAGGTACTCTGGAAGCTGGGATACCTTAATATGGAAAGACATTGACATTGAAAATGTCATCGATATGGCTCTTGTATTTTGTGTTGCCAGAAGATCAAATGCCTCCAATCCTGCACCCGATTCAACTCAATCAGGTTTGCTTGTTTCAATAAGTGTTGACGGTGGCCCATGGGTTACTCTTGATACTTCAAGTTATGGTGGCTTAAGAAAACTGGGTATGTGGACTAAAGCAATAATTCCACTAGACACTGCTATTCACGGTAGTAAAATGGATGTATGCTGGGCTGCTTTTGTTCCCAATCAGCAATGGATAGCATCACCAATCATCACTGGCTGGGCTGATATTGTTCTGGTTAACGATTTTATTATTACCGGTGAAGGTGGTGCAAATACCATCACAACTGATGAAGGAACATTACAGATGTATGCTCAGGTATTTCCCAAAGATGCTAATGATACCACATTTACCTGGAGTGTTCAAAATGTAACCGGTATGGCTACTATTAACCAGAATGGTTTATTAACAGCTGATTGTAATGGTACAGTATTAGTGAAAGCTACTGCTAATGATTTCGGTGGCTATAGTGAAACATATGAAGTTACACTTACAAACCAAACCGAGTTGGTAAGCAGTATAACGGTCAGGAAAGGCAGTACAGTGGATGGAAAAATACAGATGCTGGCAACTGTACTTCCTGCATGTGCTAATAATACTGCCGTGACATGGAGTGTTACTAATGGCACCGGTAGTGCTACAATTGATGCAGATGGTCTGTTAACACCAACAGCAAGTGGTCAGGTTACAGTTACAGCCACAGCTCAGGATGGTTCAGGTGTATCAGGAAGCTTCTCAGTAATTGTTAATAGCATATCAGAATATGCTGATAATGTTCTGTTGATATATCCATCACCTGCTTATGACAAGCTTAATATTGAAAGCCCGGCTATGATAAGCTATGTTGAAATACATACAGTAAGCGGAGCTAAAGTATCTGATATAAGAGATGTTAATAACATGAATTTAACCTTAAATACATCATCCCTGTCAGGAGGACTGTATTTAGTTAAAGTTCATACAACAGATGGTGCTGTTTATACAAGTAAATTTGTTAAACAGTAGTGTTAATTATCCGAGATTAGTCAATAAGAAACACAATAAATATTTAAACATGTTGTTTCTATTGACTTATCGAGGAAATCCCGACTTATCAAAATCTATCATTCCGGCATTCCGGAATGATTAGATTTTGTTAGTCGATTCGTCAATAAATTTTTCTATTGACGAATTTGGGATTATTAATGTTATAAAGTTTGACCTGACAGGTTTATAATTCTGTCAGGTCATCTTTTTTTGTATTACCATTCATCTGTCCTGAAAGGTGATGCAGGTAAGCCTTCCTTGTTATATAAATTGGCTCCTTCCGGATTATCAGCCCATGCATATCTTACAGCAACCGGTTTTGTAATCTCCTTGTTCCATACAATTACTTTGTTACCTTTAATTTTAGCATCTGCCCATACAAATTTTTTATCAGCACCGGCAATGGTAAAATATTCAAGCTTATTTCCTCCTTTTGCAATTAAACCCCCTCCGCAATTAGTGAATGATACTACTATTTTTCCTCCTTTTTTCTGATGAGATTGATAAAGCGGGCCAGAGCCTACAATATTTTCACCATAAGCAACTTTTTGTGCTGCAAGCGCCAGACGAAAACCGACATCCTTTTTGTTAAGCGGATGTATGTCATTCCACTCGCCCAAATCAATGTTGACCGACATGCCCGTATTTTTCAATGATAAGGTTTTAAACTGGGCTTCCCTTAATAATGCCCAATTGCTTTCACCTAGCTGATTTTTTGGTTCCATGAAATTCGGAAGTTGGGCATAAATAAAGGGAAGATTCGGGTCTTTCCAGTTGTCGCGCCAGTCATTGATCATAGCTGGAAACAGGGTTCGGTATTCAATTGGCCTTTCTGCATTCGATTCTCCCTGATACCAGATTACGCCTTTAATCGTATAATTGACAATTGGCGCAATCATTGCATTATATAATCCAGCAGGTTTCCATCTTATAAATGTCTGCGGCATAAGCGGCTCCATTGAGGCACCTTCTTTATATTGCCATTCTCCTTTTAAATCAATGGTATCGTTTTCCACTATTAAATGATAAGGTTTATCAGGTACAAATCCGCCTCTTCCAATGTTGCTGATTATACGCGCTACAATTTTATTTTCTCCTGCCTTTAAAATATGTTCAGGTACATTATATATTCTTGGCGGGTATTGATAGCTTGTTGTGCCCACAAAAATACCATTGATGAAAACAGAATCGGCATCAACAATCCTTCCCATGAAAAGCAAAGCTTTTTTTCCTTCAGCATAAGACGGAAGGCGAAAGCTCTTTCGAAACCATACCACGCCATTTGATAAACTGGAATCGCTGTCTGACCAGTAACCAGGGATCTGCATAGTTTTCCAGCCGGAAGTATTTATGTCCGGCCTGGTCCACGGTGCATCAGGATTGTTATATCCTTTATCTTTTTTGCCTAACAAATCATACCACGCTTTTATTCTGGCATTATCCTCATCTTCAATTTGTTTTATAATCTGATCATTTTTATATCGCTGCAATTCATTATAATGTATCGGAAACTTTTTTAATGCTTCCTCACTCATCCATGCTTCGGCAGGAGAACCACCAAGGCTTGCATTAATCAATCCTATAGGCACCTTATATTTATTATAGAGCTCTTTTGCAAAAAAGTAGGCAACTGCTGAAAAAGTCAGCACATTTTCAGGATTGGCTGGTTTCCAGATACCGAAGGGCAGATCGTTTTGCGGTTCTTTGAAATTGTATCGCTGAGGTACGGCAAAATATCGGATATTTTTGTTTTCACTCTCCGCTATTTCATTCTCGTAAAGAAGTTTTACCCTTCTCATGGGGAGTTCCATATTCGATTGTCCTGAACATACCCATATATCTCCTACCAAAATGTCGTTAATGATAATTTCATTACTTGCTGAAATTTGCATTTTAAATGGGCCGCCGGCTTTCAATGCCGGAAGAATAATTTGCCACTCTCCATAATCATTTGCAGTTGTCTGATAGGTGGAATCAATAAAATGCACTGATACTTTTTCATTGGCTGCTGCCCATCCCCAGATTTTCACTTTTGTATCGCGTTGCAACACCATACCATCACTTATCAGATGGGGTAACCTTACCTGGCTGAAAAGTACAATCGGATAAAAGACAAAAAAAAGCAAAACTGATTTATTTCTTTTCATTATTGACTGTTTTATTGTGTTAATAAAAATTGTTATGATAAAATAGAAGTTTAAAATATCTTTAATCCTGTAATACCCAAAATAATTAACAAAGCCGATGAAATTCTCAGAATATTGGCAGGATCATTGAAAAGAAAAATCCCAAGTATCAATGTACCCAGGGCACCTGTTCCTGTCCATACTGCATAAGCTGTACCAATAGGAATTGTTTTCTGGGCAAGCCAAAGGAAATATCCGCTAAAACACATTGAAATCACCGCAAGGCTAAGCCATAAATATTTATATGAGGTTGTTTGTGAGAGTTTAAAACCTAATGGCCATCCGATTTCAAATAATCCGGCCAGAAACAAATAAAACCAATTCATATTGCGATGTTTAATGAGAAAAATATTATCAGATATCAGCAATACGAAGTTAATATATTTTGTCTGTGTTATTCAGCCGGCAATATGAAAAATCAATTTTAAATAATGGTAATGCTAAATATCTTCAATCTTTTTAAATCTGGGGACTAACCAATGCATAATCAGCCAGGCAATAAGGTATGCCAGGGCACAGAACACAAATACTATGGTATATGCGATTGTCATTTTTTCATGGACAACAGGCATTTGTATAGCCTTTAATTTTTCATACATGGACGGATCAAGCGATTGCAGTTGCTGCACAATTTCTGCAGGCAGGCTGTTTAATTCCACCTTATCAAGATTAATGACATCGTTGTGCTTATTCACTAATTGAAGTGATTTTATCCTTTCAACATACCCGCCAAGATTTTGAGCCTGTGCTTCAACCCATGATTTTGCAATACCGGCATAACGAAAACCATCGAAAATCCAGCCTGATACTTTGCTGATAAGAATGCCTCCTATACCTCCTGCCATACCACCAATTCCGGTTACACTTGCAACAGCTTTTTTCGGGAACATATCTGATACGGTAGTGAATATATTGGCTGACCAGGCCTGATGGGCTGCCGTACCAATTCCAATAATAAATACGGGCATCCAGTAACTTATACTTCCCATGTATTGGGCAGATAAAACAAGAAGAGGTATCAAGGCTATAATCAACATAGCTTTCATACGGCCAGCATAAGGTTCGTATCCTTTGTTAATAAAATACATTGGGAACCAGCCTCCGGTGACACTGCCAACGGATGAAATGGTATATAAGATTGCAAGCGGAAAGGCAACTGCAGTGCCGGTCATGCCATACTGGGCTTTAAGATATGCTGGCAACCAGAATAAATAAAACCACCACACACCGTCAGTAAGAAATTTACCGGTACTGAAAGCCCATGTTTGTTTATATCTTAATAATTTAAACCATGAGACCTTTTCATTATTATTTGTGGTGTTGTTATTTGCATTTTCAACATTATCGCTGTGAATATAATCATATTCAGCTTTTTTAACATATTTGCTTTTTGAAGGGCTGTCATATAACCAGAACCAGAAAATAAGCCAAATAAAGCCTATGCCTCCTATTATCAGAAAAGCTGCCTGCCAGCCAAGGTGTTTTGCAATCCATGGCACGGTAAGAGGAGCAAAGATGGCTCCCACATTTGCGCCTGAGTTGAAGATACCTGTTGCCAATGCTCTTTCTTTTTTCGGAAACCACTCTGCCATAGCTTTTATGGCTGACGGAAAGTTGCCCGACTCACCAAAGCCAAGAAACCCTCTGGCAAACATAAAACCCACCGTACTTTTAGCCAAAGCATGTGACATGGCAGCTACTGACCATACAATCAACGACCAGGCATATCCCATTTTTGTACCTAACCAATCAATAATGCGGCCTGCAAAAATCATTGAGATAGCATACAATAACTGAAATATTGATACAATATTGGCATAATCCGAATCACTCCAGTTGAACTGAACCTCAAGTGTATCCTTTAAAAGGCTTAATACCTGTCTGTCGAGATAGTTAACCGTTGTGGCAAAAAACACCAGAGCACATATTGTCCACCGGTATTGCCCTATTTTTTCATTCACTTTGTTTATCATGAATTAGTGTTTTCGTTTGAAAAACAATTAAAGAGCTGTTTAAACTTGTCCGTCAAATTTAAAAAAATGTGTTACTACTTTGGGATATAAATTGTCATAAAACAGTAGACGAATTATCTTTCAAGACTTTCTATAATGTCTATAACCATTTTGACATTCTTCTCAATAGCAGCATAGTCCTTATTTTTAATCATTTCTTTTGTTATAAGCTTTGAACCCATTCCAACACACCATACGCCTGCTTTAAACCATGATGATAGGCTTTCCTTTGTTGGTTCTACGCCTCCGGTGGGCATAATGGATGTCCATGGCATAGGCCCTTTCACCATCTCAACAAAACGGGGTCCTCCAACTTCAGCTCCTGGAAAAATCTTAACAATTTCAGCTCCGAGTTCTTCCGCTTTTGATATTTCAGTAACGGAACCACAACCCGGCGACCATAAAATTTTACGCCTGTTGCATATTTTTGCAATCTCTTCGTTCAGAATAGGTGATACAATAAAATTTGCTCCTGATTGGATATATAATCCTGCTGTTACAGCATCCACCACCGAACCCACTCCGACAACCATATCGGGCATTTCTTTTATAACATAATGGTTCAGCTCGCTGAATATTTCATGTGCAAAATCACCCCTGTTTGTAAATTCAAATATCCTTGCTCCACCACGATAGCATGCTGAAACAACTTCCTTACAAACTGAAAGATCGGCATGATAAAAAACCGGGACAAGCCCCGATTCTTTCATTTTTATTGCCACTTCTAACCTGCTGAATTGTGCCATATACTTTTGATTTTTATATGTTATTATCTTGATACACGTCCCGAGGCATCGCCTTTCATGAGCTTTTCAACTTCATCCACTGTAACCAGATTGAAATCGCCCGGAATGGTATGTTTAAGGCATGACGCTGCAACGGCAAAATTAAGAGCCATCTGGTCATCGCCTGCATATTTCATAAATCCATAAATAAGTCCGCCCATGAATGAGTCACCTCCACCCACACGGTCAACAATGTGGGTTATATTGTATTCGGGAGCTCTTAAAAGCCTTGAACCGTCATATAAAACGCCTGACCAGGTATTATGGCTCGCACTGACGGATCCCCTTAATGTGATGATAATCTTTTTTGCTTTCGGAAATTGTTTCATCAGTTGCCGGCAAACCGATTCGTAAGCACCTGCTTCAACATGCCCCTTGGTAACATCAACACCCTCAGGCTTTATTCCAAAGATCTTTTCAGCATCTTCTTCATTACCTAATATTATATCACATCCGGCAACTAATTCAGGCATTATTTCCGATGCTTTTTTACCATACTTCCATAAGTTTTTACGGTAATTCAGGTCAACCGAAACTGTAATACCTTTTTTGTTTGCTGTTTCAACGGCTTCGAGGCAAGTTTTTGCAGCAGATTCGGAAATCGCAGGCGTTATTCCGGTGAAATGAAACCATGAAGCTGTATCAAAAATATTGTCCCACTTAATCATTCCTGGCTCAATAGTGGCAATCGAAGAATTCGCACGGTCATATATTACCTTGCTTGCACGGCTTACAGCACCGGTTTCCAGAAAATATATCCCCAGACGATCACCTCCCCAGACAATCTGATCTGTTCCAACGCCATATTTGCGCAATGCCATGGCAGCTGCTTTGCCCAAATCATTATTGGGTAACCTGGTAATATATTCTACAGGTATTCCGTAATTGGCAAGTGATACTGCTACGTTAGCCTCCCCTCCGCCAAAATTAATATCAAAACGATTAGCCTGAATAAATCTTTCAAATCCGGGAGTACTTAGTCGCATCATTATTTCACCAAAGGTTATAACACTTTTTTTCATAGTATCAATTCATTATTGTTTCTTAAATCAAAAATGTATTTGTTGCAATCTGCAATATTGAATTTCAGCTTAATTTCTGC
>CAZBCB010000023.1:2568-15454 GCA_964489905.1 uncultured Bacteroidales bacterium | reverse complement strand
AAAATTAAAAAATGAGAAATAATAAAAATCTGAAATCACTCTTTTTTATGAAAAGCAGCATTAAAACAAGAACAGGCCATTCCTGTAAACTTTTTATTACTGCTGGTCTGAGTATTTGTTTTCTTCTTACCCTGAATTATTCATTTAGTCAGAAGATTAAACTGAATGAATTAGAGTATTTTGAAACACGCGGAGTTAATGTATTTGTATTTAACAACCAATACATCGGGATGTTTTTTGATGAAAAAACAGCAGGCATTGAAATTATTCATCATGGCGTGCGCACGGCTACCGGCGGTGCTGTCAGGCTCCAGGAAACTCCCGAACAATGGGATCTGGTTCCAACCGTCGTTGAACGAAAAACTGATAATAAAAATAACAAAATTGAGGTTGTTTTAAGATATAATGAATTTAACTTTGATTCAAGAATAATTGTCACTGCCATTGAAGATGACATTCAAATAAGTGTTTTTTTAGACAACCCCCTTCCAAAAGCGCTTGAAGGTAAAGCCGGTTTTAACCTTGAATTTCTTCCTTCTGCATACTTTGAAAAAACATACCTGATTGATGGTAACCCCGGAATATTTCCGTTATATCCTTCAGGCAATACTCTTTGTGAACCAATATCAAATAAAATACCGCAATATGCAGGGCATACCACATTTGACGACAGAGGAAAAGGCGAATATATTGTCCCATTACCCCTGGCTTCAGGCAAAACCATTGTACTGGCTCCTGAAGATCCGGAGCGATATGTAAAAATTCAATCGGAAAGCATTATTTCGCTATTTGATGGGCGAAACCTGGCTCAAAACGGCTGGTTTATTGTTCGTAGCCTCTTACCCTCCCAGAAAACCGGACAGGTTCTGCAATGGAATCTAAAAATAAATGCCATACCAGGTTGGGTTAGAAAACCGGTAATTCAATTTTCACAGGTTGGTTATCATCCCAATCAGGAAAAAATTGCCGTTTTTGAACTGGATAAAAATGATATACCGTTGACAAAAGCCTCACTGTTTAAAATCACAGCCGTAGGTAAACAAATTGAGAAACTGACTGATACGGTTAGGTTTTGGGGCAGCTTTTTGCGATATAAATACCTGAAGTTTGATTTTTCAACAATAAAAGAACCCGGACTTTATTTTTTAAAGTATGGAGATCAGCAAACCAATACTTTTGTTATCGATCAGAATGTTTATAAAAATATCTGGCATCCCACCCTGGATGTGTGGTTCCCGGTGCAAATGGATCATATGAAGGTCAACGAAGCATACAGAACATGGCACGGAGTGCCCTATCTGGACGATGCTCTTCAGGCTCCGCTTAATCATCAGCATTTTGACGGATATAAAATGGGGCCAACAACTGATACTAAGTACAAACCACTCGAACACATACCGGGATTAGCCGTTGGAGGTTGGTTTGATGCCGGTGACTTTGATATTCAGACTCCTTCGCATTGCAGTGTAATACTTAATTTTGTCAATGCATGGGAAGAATTTGGAATTGATCGTGATCAAACATATATCGATCAGACAACACGTTACGTTGATATCCACAGACCTGATGGTAAACCCGATTTATTACAGCAAATCGAACACGGAACCCTCAACCTTGTTGCCCAGGTTAAAAATATCGGCCACCCTGCAGTTGGCATTATAGTACCAAATCTTCATCAGTATCACCATCTTGGTGATGCTTCAACAATTACAGATAATCTGATCTATAACCCGAATTTAAAACCCTACGAATCTGACGGAAAAACCAGTGGAAACATGGATGACCGGTGGGTATTTACCAACCGCTCACAATGGTTGGACTACCAGACAATAGCTGCCCTTGCTTCAGCCAGCCGGGCTTTAAAAAATTTTAACAGCTCCCTTGCAGCTGACTGCATAAATGAAGCAAAAAGGCTCTGGGATGAAAATAAAAATATGCCCGAAGTTGCCGATACGTTCAGAAGATTTGGTTTTAGCAGAAACATGCTTCAATTAAATGCAGCCCTTCAGTTATACATTACAACCAAAGATGTGCAGTTTTCCGAAAAGTTTAAAGAACTTATCTGGCAGGCACTTGATCAGTTTCTGCCGATGAGTATTTCGGCCGCATTACAGGCAATACCATACATGGATAAGGACTTTAAGAATCAACTTAAAAAATATGTAATTAAGTATAAGGAACTAAATGAAAATTACCTGAAAGAAAATCCCTATGGCGTACCAATAATGACAAGGGGTTGGGGAGGAAATACATCAATAATCAGTTGGGCTATAACCAATTATTATGCATTCAGGGCCTTTCCGGAAATTATCGGACCCGAGTATGTTTATAAAGGGTTAAATTATATCTTTGGCTGCCATCCCTATTCTGATATTTCATTCGTCTCATCGGTAGGAACCCGATCAAAGAAAATTACATACGGAAATAACAGAGCTGATTTCAGATTTATAGCAGGAGGTGTAGTCCCCGGTATACTTATTTTAAAACCAGATTTTCCGGAAAACAAGGAAGACTGGCCATTCCTCTGGGGTGAAAATGAGTGTGTTATTGATACCGGATCTGCTTACATTTTTCTGGCTGAAGCTGCAAAAAAATTACTCGAAAATTAAAAACGTTTTTATCATTTAAAATATGAGATCTACAATACACCACATCATCTGGATATTGCATTTTATGATAAATTTATGTGCTTCTGCACAAAACCCCATTTTTACTCACATTTTTTCAGCCGATCCTTCTGCACATGCTTTTAATGGCAGAATTTATGTATATCCTTCACACGATATCCGTGCGCCGGAGGGAAAGGGATTGCGTACTGATTGGTTTTGTATGGAAGATTATCATGTTTTTTCATCTGATAATCTTGTCAACTGGACTGATCATGGCGTTATCGTTAGTCAATATCAGGTTCCATGGGTCGATACTACAGCTTTCAGCATGTGGGCTCCCGATTGTGTTGAACGCAACGGAAAATATTACTTCTACTTTCCTTCAATCAGCAAGGAAAAAGATAGTATAACCGGCAGAAAGATGTTTCGCATAGGAGTGGCTGTATCAGACAAACCAGAGGGACCTTTTATCCCTCAACCACAACCAATACAAGGTATTGTGGGAATTGATCCCTGTGTATTTATTGATAAAGATGGACAGGCATATATTTACTGGTCTCTTGGTAATATTTATGTTGCAAAATTGAAAGAGAATATGCTTGAACTTGATTCCAAACCACAAGTTATTGAAAATTTACCACAAAAAGGTTTAAAAGAAGGACCATGGGTTTTTGAACGTAATGGCATTTACTATCTGACTTTTCCTCATGTCGAAAATAAAACAGAAAGATTGGAATATGCCATGGGAGCACATCCGATGGGCCCGTTCCGGATGACTGGTGTAATTATGGATGAGTCGCCAATAAACTGCTGGACAAATCATCATTCAGTTGTCGAATATAATGGCCAATGGTATTTATTTTACCATCAAAACTATCTTTCTCCTCAATTTGATAAAAACCGTTCTGTTTGTGTGGATAGCCTGTTTTTTAACCCTGATGGTACCATTCATAAAGTAATTCCCACTTTACGGGGAGTTGGTATTACTATTGCATCACAAAAAATAGAAATTGACCGTTACAGTAAGAAATGTGAAAAAGGAATTTCTGTAACCTTAAAGGATACTTTAAATCCTTTTGAGGGATGGAAAACCGTATTTCATGAAGAAGGATCATGGATACAATATAATAAAGTTGACTTTCGGCAAGGAAAATATAAAAAGGCTGTTCTTCTTGTTCGTTCACAAAATGGCGGTGTACTGGAAATCAGAACCGGTAATTTATCAGGAAATGTTATTTCCAGAGTTGTTATTCCATCAAAACAAGAGTGGCAAATTGTAAATTCAAAAATTACAGGAGTAAAACCAGAGCTCCTTGATATTATTGCAATATGTACTAAAAATCCTGAAATAGAAATTGATTGGATCAAGTTTGAATAACGATTATATAAAATGAATTTTATATGAAAAGAATACAAATATTTTTAATTGTTAGCTTCCTGATACAGTTTGGTATGCTTAACCAAGGCATATCCCAGACCGGAATAACCAAGTTTGAACCTGTTTTTGAATCCGTTGAAAAAGCAAATCCAGTACCCGAATGGTTCAAAGATGCAAAATTCGGCATATACTTCCATTGGGGTGTTTATTCAGTTCCGGCTTATTCAAATGAATGGTATCCCCGCAGTATGTATATAAAGGAAACACCTGAAAACAAACACCACATAGAGATATATGGTGATCCACTGCAATGGCCATATCATAACTTCATTACAGGGGCGTATGATAAGCAGGGAAATTTTGTAAAGTTTGCACCAAAGCTTAAATCAGAAGGCGGACAATTCGATCCTGAAGAATGGGCGCAGTTATTTTCTGATGCAGGTGCCAGATTTGCCGGACCTGTGGCTGAGCATCATGATGGTTTTTCATTGTGGGCCAGCAAGGTTAACCCATGGAATGCAAATGATATGGGTCCAAAACTTGACCTTGTAGGTTTGTTAACAGATGCTTTCAGAAAAAAAGATATCAGAATAATTCTCTCAATGCATCATGCCTACAATATCACAGGATATTTTGAGCATGTACCTGAAACAGATGATCAGAAACTCCAGATGCGGGTCGTCCGGCGCCGAGTAGATCGAGAACTCCAGATGCTTTATGGTCAGCAGGGAAAAACAAAAAATGAAGACTTATGGTTAGCAAAACATAAAGAAATTATTGACGGTTATAAACCGGATATCATTTATCAGGACTTTAATCTGCATCGGATTTCTCAAACCGTTCTTCTTGAGTTTTTATCATACTATTATAACAAGGCTATCGAATGGGATAAACAGGTTGTTGCTACATTTAAAGATGGATTAAATACAAAGTGTGCAGTTTTGGATTATGAACGAGGAGGACCTCCCGACCTTATCGAAATATACTGGCTGTCTGATGATGCCATAAGCGCTTCAAGCTGGTGTTATACAAAAGGATTAACTTATTATTCTCCCAAACAATTATTACATTCACTTATTGATAAAGTGAGTAAGAACGGAAATTTACTTCTGAATATTTCTCCTGAAGCAGATGGTTCCATACCTAAGGAACAAAAAGAGATCCTTCTCACTATTGGTGACTGGCTCAAAAAATACGGAGAAGCAATATATGCAACTCGTGCCTGGGAAATGTATGGTGAAGGACCGACAAAAATGGGAGCAGAACATGGAGTATTTCTTGCACCGGGAGAAGGAACAGCCAAAGATATCAGATATACCCGCTCAAAAGATAATACTACGCTTTATGCAATTCTTCTTGGTTGGGAAAAAGAACAAAAAGATATAAAACTTACCCTTCTGGGAAATAAAAGAATAGATCTTGGGAATCTGAAAAATATTGAATTAATTAAAGGGAAAACGCATGAATATATTGCCTTGCAATACCAACAAGTTGAAGATGGACTGATAATCAATTTGCCCGAACGTTCTTTTGATGAGCTTGCATACGTTATAAAACTGAGCTTTTTTGATAAAATTCCGCCCCTGGACAAGTTTGCTCATTTTGACAGCAACCCTCATTATTATCTTGCCCCGGGAAATAATCCAGAGAATCTGGTTCTTGATGCTGAGTTAAAACTTATCAAACGTATTAATATCCCGGAAGTACAATGGAAATTAGAGCCTGCAGGTAAAGGCATTTATAAAATACAGAATCGTGGTAACTTAAATAAAGTAATCTCATGCACACCAGATGGTACTGGCTTAGTAATGTCTAACTTTTCCGGAAAGGATAACCAACTCTGGAAAATAGAGCATAGTTTTAACGGACACTTCAAAATCACGAACAAGAAATTTCCGGATATTGTTCTATCTGTTAATCAATTTGCCAAAGAAGGCGAAAAAGCCCGATTGATTGATTCAGGGTCTGGCTCACATTTCGGATGGAGACTTTTTGAGGTGTGTGAACAGAAACAAGAACCATTCAAACAACATGTCATTCCCGGAACCATTGAAGCTGAAGACTATGATGCGGGCTGCCCTGGCGAGGCCTATTACGATAAAAATGAAATCAATGAAGGTGGGGCATATCGCTTAAACGAAGGTGTTGACATTGAAAAATGTTCGGCAGGTGGTTACAATGTTGGCTGGATAAGGAAAGGAGAATTTCTGTGTTATAGCGTTACGGTCAGCAAATCAGGGACATATCAGGTTTCATTTAACGTAGCCTCTCCATACGAAAGTGGGGCTTTTTATCTTGAGTGCGACAGGAAAAATATTACCGGGACTGTAAAAATACCTGATACAAAAGGGTTTCAAAATTGGGAGACAGTTAAGACTACTGTCCATCTCAATGCCGGACAACATATTATAAAATGGGTTTCTGAAGGGGATAACTTTAATATTGACAACATAGTTTTTGAGTTAAGTGAATAAATCTTTAAAATCAGAAAAAATGAAAAATATTATATTCTTTTCTATCATTTTCAACATTTCAGCATTATTTGCCCAAACAGCCAGAATTAAGATTGATGTCGACAGAAAGACAGGCGAAATTGATCCGAAAATTTACGGGGTTTTTATGGAACCCATCGAATTTAGCGGTCGGCGATTAGGATTACCCGATACAGCTCACTTCAACACTTTATACGGAACACTGTATGATCCGCAGTCTCCGCTGGCTGATGAAAACGGTTTCAGAAAAGATTATACCGAAGCTATGAAGGAATTAAAAATTACCAATATGCGATGGCCGGGTGGTAATTTTGTTATGGGGTATAACTGGCAGGATGGTATAGGTCCGAAAAATCAGCGACCAGCTCGTATCAATCTTGCATGGAACGGCGTTGATAACAACCATGTGGGTACTGATGAATGGGTGGCTTTGAATAAAGCTATTGGTAGTGAAAATGTGGTGTGCGTTAATCTTGGACTTGCCACAATTATGGATGCATGCTACTGGGTTGAATATTGTAATTATCCAAAAGGCACCTACTATTCTGACTTGCGGATTAAAAATGGTCATAAAGAACCGTATAACATAAAAATCTGGGACCTGGGAAACGAAGTAGATGGCGAACCATGGGAATTGGGTTATAAAAATGCCGATGATTATGTCAAAACCGCCCGGGAAGCTGCAAAAGCTATGAAATCGGTAGATAAAACAATTCAGCTTGTGGCATCTGGCTCTTCATATTATGAATCTAATGGCAAATGGGTGGATTGGAACTGGAAAGTGTTGACAGGACTCGGCGATAAAATTGATTACATTTCCATTCACCGGTATTGGGAACGTTCACCCGACTATTACACTTATATGGGACAGAGTGCCCTAGATTTTGAAGAAAAAATCAAAGTAACTGCTGCCTTGATTGAATCTGCCCAGGCTATGAAAAGATTCGACCATTCAATCTACATTTCTGTTGATGAATGGGGAATGATTGGCAGAGATTTACTGTCGGTACTTCCTGTGGCTCAGTGTTTTAATTCCTTCATTCGTCATGCCGACATGGTGAAAATGGCCAATTATACCCTACTGACGTCACTTTTAAGTGTTGACCGGGAAAAAGGGAGTTACAAAACGCCATTGTTTTATACATTCAGGCTATTTTCTAATAATTGCCGGGGAACAGCACTCGATTTGCACCTGCAGTGTGACACCTTCAATACTGCGCTTTATAAAGGAATTCCATTTCTCGATGTCACTGCTGTTTATAATCCTGAGGCTCAGGCAGTTTTTGTAAATGTTGTTAATCGTCATAAAGATAAAGCAATTGTAGCCGATATTATAATTGATTCAGTTATTTTATCAGAAAAAGGAGAAGCCTCTGTATTAACTTGCGAATCATTGCAAGAGCCATTCAGCTTTGAAAAACAAAAAAATTACATCCCTGTAACCAAGGAAGTAAAAATTGACAAAAACAAATTGAAATTCAACTTTCCTGCACATTCATTTACACAAATAAAATTGAATGTAAGAAAATAAAATTCAATTAGTTATGAATAGGATTATTGTTTTTTTATTACTTATTTCTATATCCAGTCACGGACAGAATTATTCACATTGCTGGAAAGATTTGAACTATGCAGGTGATACTTTGAGAGCTCATTTGTTAGATATTTATCTGCCAGAAGCACAGAAGTCTTCATATCCCGTTGTTATATCAATCTATGGCAGCGCATGGTTTGCTGATAATTTAAAGGGAGCTGATCTCCACACATTAGGTCAGGCTTTACTTAAGGCAGGTTTTGCTGTGGTTACTCCGAATCATCGTTCAAGTTTATATGCAAAATTTCCCACACAGGTTCATGATATAAAAGGTGTAATACGATATATCAGAGCCAATAGTCATCTGTATCAGTTAGACACCTCATTTATTGGAATAACAGGTAGTTCATCCGGTGGCAGTCTTGCTGCTATAGCAGGAACATCGGGATTTGTGAAACAATATACACTTGGTACGGAAACTGTTGATCTGGAAGGTTCTCTGGGACAATTTTTGTCTTATAACAGTTCTGTAGATGCTGTTGTTGATTGGTTTGGCCCAACAAATATGCTGATCATGGATTCATGCGGTGGTACCGATTTTATTCATAACGATGCTAAATCTCCTGCTTCAATTTATATCGGAGGTCCTATACAGGAAAATAAAAATAAATGCTTACTTGCTGATCCAATTACCTATATTGATCCTGGTGATCCCCCTTTTCTTATCTTTCATGGAGATCATGACAGGGTGGTACCTTATTGCCAGAGCGTAGTGCTATATGAAGCTCTGAAAAACGCAAATGTTCCATGTCAGTTTTTTCTTGTGCCTGAGGGTCAACATGGCCCTGGTGTCCAAACTGAAGAAAATTTAAAATTAATGACCGACTTTTTTCTGAATGAATTAAAAAGAAAGACTAATACAAAATGAAAACACTTCGGATTAAATTTATTACAATCCTGTATTCTGTAGCTACCGTTCTAAATGCACAGATTATAACAAATTTATATCAGGATAAAATTCCTAATTTCCGCAACACAACAGTGCAAGAGGAATATACTTCCGGCATGTATAAAAGAGTTACCATTCCCACTCTTGAAGCTTATTTCCCTGAAAAAGAAAAATCAACAGGAACAGCCGTTATTATATGCCCCGGAGGTGCTTATGGTGTTGTGGTATATCAGGCAGAAGGAGTAACTGCAGCAAAAGAACTTGTTAAAAACGGCATCAGCGCTTTTATTTTAAAATACCGGATTCCTGATGATTTAACCATGATTGATAAAAAAACAGGCCCGCTGCAGGATGCCCAACAAGCTATAAAAATAGTTAGAGAAAATGCTGCAAAATGGGGAATTGACAGTAATAAAATCGGTATTATGGGATTTTCTGCCGGAGGACATCTGGCTGCAACGGCTGCTACCCATTATAAACAAGCCCTGATTGAAAATGCTAACAATACCAACATTCGCCCTGACTTTCTGATGTTAATATATCCGGTAATCAGCATGCAGGATGGCCTGACTCATCCCGATTCAAGAAGAAATCTTCTTGGAGAAAACCCGACACAGGATCTGATCGATCAGTTTTCAAATGAATTACATGTAGATGTCAATACTCCTCCGACTTATCTTACTCATGCAGGTGATGACAAACTGGTTGACGCGAATAACAGCATTATTTTTTATGAAAAACTTAAACTCAATAATGTACCTGCTGAATTGCATATTTATCCGCATGGTAACCATGGCTTTGTTTTGAGACAACCTGCCAATGAATGGATAATGCCTATAGTAAAATGGTTAAATAATTTAAATTAAAATCAATGCAATTACCAGAACACCATATCAAAATTGAGGCATATAATATGAAATGTAAGTCAATTAAAGTTTTAATACTATTTTTGTGCCTTATTTCCATATTCAACATTGCAAAAGCACAAATACCCAGAGGACCGTTCTTTATTTCTCCTCAGATTAATCAGGATAAAACAGTAACATTTCGCTATCTGGCTCCTTTTGCCCGGGAAGTAAAGTTGAGTATTCAGTCTGAAAGCAAACCTGTCGCTATGAAAATGGATACCTTGGGTATATGGAGTGTTACCATTGGGCCTGTCAAACCTGATATTTATCCTTATTTCTTCATTGCAGACGGTATCCAGGTTATGGATCCCCTGAATGTATCATTTTTCCCCAATGAGCGATTTAAAGCCAGTTTAGTTGATATACCAGACGACCCGCCATTAATTCATTCTCTGAAAGATGTACCTCATGGAACTGTTACTTACGAGTACTATCCATCTGTTGAAGGTACAACAGGTACACTGGTGGTTTATACCCCGCCGGGATATGAAAAAAATCCGGCCCAAAAATATCCTGTCTTTTATCTTATCAGTGGCACGACGGATCTTGAAGAAACATGGTTCAAGGTAGGTCGTGTTAATCTGATTCTTGACAATCTGATCTCGGAAGGTAAAGCAAAGCCTATGATTGTTGTAATGCCTTATGGAAATATTGAGGCAAGAATTGCAGAACAAACAGGTAAACCCAAACCCCAGGATCCGAGAGGGCGAGAAAGCGAAGAAGCTGTACAAAGAGCTAAGTCATTTCAGAATGATTTGCTTACAAATATTATCCCTTATATAGAAAAAAACTACAGGGTATACACCGATCCCAAAAATCGAGCTGTCGGTGGATTTTCAAGAGGTGGCGGACAGACACTTCGTATCGCTTTCAGTAACCTTGATAAATTTTCATGGATATGTTGTTTCAGCGCTTATCTGTCACAACAGGAAATGGAAAAAGAATATAAATACATTTATGAGAATCCCGAATTAACAAATAATAAGCTGAAATTATTTTGGATAAGTGTTGGTAATGAAGATTTTCTTTACAACCAGACAGTTGAATTCATGAACTTCCTTAAATCAAATAATATTGTTTACAAAAGTCTGATCACATCAGGCGGACATACCTGGATGAATACAAGGTTATTTTTTACAGAAGTAACGCAATTACTATTTAAATAGATTAATGCTATGAAAAAGATATCAATTTTCATCATATTGACTCTTATCATTAATACGCAGATGTATGCACAAAGGCCACCGGCAATTACTTCTCCGGAATTTAATGAAGATAAGAGTATCACTTTTCGTTACTATGCTCCTAATGCAACGAGAGTACTTCTTGATGCTGAATTTCTAAGTAAGCCATTAAATATGTCAAAAGACGCTTCGGGGATTTGGTCTGTTACTGTGCCTCCGGTTGAACCCGATATATATCCTTACTTTTTCCATGTCGACAGCATACAGGTGTCAGATCCGAACAACTCATATTTATTTGCAAATGAAAGATTTAAACGCAGTTTAATTGAAATACGCGGCGATAAACCTTTGGTTCATGAATTGCAGAATGTACCGCACGGCAAAATTTCATATCGTTACTACAAGTCTTCTACCCTCGGTACAATCAGACAACTGGTTATTTATACACCACCGGGATTTGATAACAGCGGAAAAACCAAATATCCTGTCCTATATCTTATTCACGGCGGTTCTGATACCGAAGAAACCTGGACAAAGGTAGGACGTGCCAATCTGATAGCTGACAACCTTATTGCTCAAGGGAAAGCAGTGCCAATGATTATCGTAATGCCCTACGCCAACGTTATGCCAAAACCACTCGAATATTTCACAAAAGATATGCTGAATGATATTATACCCTTTATTGAATCAAATTATCCTGTTTCTGCTGACAGCAAACATCGTGCTATTGCTGGATTTTCATTCGGTGGTGGGCAAACACTTAATGTGGGACTTACCAATCCCGATAAATTTGCTTATGTATGCGCTTACGCTCCTTATACTGCAACTGAAGAGTTCAGGAAAAACTTTACAAACTGGGCACCCGATACTGCACTTCTTAATAAGCAATTGAAACTTTTTTTCATCAGTATTGCTGAAGAAGATTTTTTATATGACAGCGTTTTGAAAGTTATCGAAATGTTTAATGAGAAAAAAATAAAACCAGAAACACTTATTGTTCCTGGCGGGCATACATGGATGAATTGCAAACTGTATCTTACCAATACCCTGCAACGACTATTTAAATACTAAAACAGAATACTACAAAAGATTAATCTAAATAAAGAGAAGATGTATTGTTTTATGAACAGAATTAATGCAGAGAAAAATATGAAAAAGTTTTTCATTTTAATTGTGACTATTTCAGCCTCTATTGGTCTTCTTAAGTCACAGAATAATAATGTTCCGGGTGATTTCGATAAGCTTAAAGAAAACATACAACATGGGAAAATCGATTCAGTGTACTACAAATCAAAAACAGTAGGGACAACGCGGAAAGCGATTATTTATACTCCACCCAATTATACTAAAAATCAAAAATATCCTGTCCTTTACCTGCTTCATGGCATTGGCGGCGATGAAACCGAATGGCTTAAGGGTGGACAGCCTCAAATAATTCTCGACAACCTTTATGCCGAAGGTAAAATCGAACCCATGATATTAGTAATGCCCAATGGCCGGGCTATGAAAGATGACCGGGCTGTTGGTAATATTTTCGATAGTGTTAAGGTTCAAGCGTTTGCTCGTTTTGAAAAAGATTTGCTTAATGACTTAATTCCTTTCATTGAAAAGAAATTTCCTGTTTATACCGATCGGGAACATCGGGCTATTGCAGGATTATCGATGGGTGGCGGGCAGTCATTGAATTTCGGGTTGGGCAATCTCGATAAATTTGCCTGGATTGGTGGGTTTTCATCAGCTCCCAACACAAAAAAACCCGAAGAGCTTTTCCTAGATATAGAAAAAGCCAGGCAGCTAATAAAGTTGCTCTTCATTTCGTGTGGAGATAAGGA
>CAZBCB010000023.1:0-2468 GCA_964489905.1 uncultured Bacteroidales bacterium | reverse complement strand
GTTTTTGATTTTACGCTTGCTGATAAATTTGTTGAATTTGGCATGAAAAACAATATGCATATTACGGGACATTGTCTGATATGGCATTCACAAGCACCTCGCTGGTTCTTTAACGATAGTTCAGGAAATCAGGTTAGTCCGGAAGTTCTGAAAGAACGAATGAAAAAGCATATATATACAGTAGTTGGGCGATATAAAGGAAAAATAAAAGGATGGGACGTTGTCAACGAAGCTATTGAAGACGATGGTTCTTTCAGGAAAAGTAAATTTTATCAGATTCTTGGAGAAGACTACATTAAATATGCCTTTCAATATGCCCATGAGGCCGACCCCGATTGCGAACTTTATTATAATGATTACTCTGAGGCAATCCCTGCTAAAAGAGACGGAATAGCCCGAATGATAAAAAACCTGTTAGATCAGGGAATACGAGTCGATGCCATTGGTCTTCAATGCCATTCAGGGCTCGATTATCCGAACCTTGACGACTATGAAAAAGCAATTCAAACCTATGCTTCACTTGGGATTAAAATCATGATAACAGAAATGGACATAAGCGTATTGCCTACCCCTGAATGGGGACGTGGAGCCGATATTGCTACCAATTTGGCCTATCAGGAAAAATTAAATCCCTATACCAAAGGATTACCGGATTCGGTGCGGATAGCTTTTGATAACCGTTACGTCGATTTCTTTAAGTTGTTTTTAAAATACGACGATTACATTAGTCGGGTAACCTTCTGGGGCGTTAACGATAGGTATTCATGGAAGAACGGATTCCCGGTCAGAGGACGTACCGACTATCCGTTGCTTTTCGACAGAAATAATCAGCCTAAATCAGTAGTTCCTTTGCTTATCGATCTGGCAAATACATATTAAAAACAATAAAACCACAAACAATTAAACTTTCTGGTATGAAAAAGATATATTTGTTTATTGGATTATGCCTTCTTTCTCTGTATGCTCTGGCACAGGAAAAAGGAATACCTGCCGCTACCAATATCCGGACTGCTCAATATCCTCAAATCAATCCCTCAGGAAAAGCTGTTTTTAGAATAAAAGCCCCTGACGCCCGAACCATTCAGCTTGATTTAGGCCGAAAATACGATATGGTTAAGAACAGTGAAGGAATCTGGGAAATTACAACCGATTCACTCTCAGAAGGATTTCATTATTATTCAATTATTATTGATGGAGTAGCTGTTTGCGATCCCTCAAGCGAAGCATTTTATGGTATGGGTCGAATGGCAAGCGGAATTGAAGTTCCGTTTAAAGGCGATACCATTTATGCCGTGAAAAACGTACCTCATGGCGATATACGCATTAAGCGTTATTATTCGAAAGTAACCAACAGCTGGCGTAATTTTTACATGTACACCCCGCCAGGTTATGACCAACAAATAAATGAAAAATATCCTGTATTATACATCCTTCACGGTGGAGGAGAAGACCAGAGGGGTTGGGCACAACAGGGAAAAACCGATTTAATTCTCGATAATTTAATTGCCAATAAAAAAGCTGTTCCTATGATTGTGGTAATGGTCGACGGCAACATGCCATCTTCGGGATTCGGCGAAGAAACGTTAAAGCTATTTGAAGCCGAACTAAAAGAATCGGTAATACCGTTTGTTGAAAAAAATTACAGAGTTAAAAGCGAGCAGAAATACCGTGCACTGGCAGGATTGTCGATGGGTGGGTTGCAGACGCTGTATGCCGGTGTGAAAAACACTGATATGTTTGCCTATCTCGGAGTTTTTAGCTCAGGCTGGATCGTACCCATGCAGAATGCTATTGCCGATGCACAGTATGAATTCATGAAAAAAAATGTCAGCACCATTAATACAAATCTGAAAAGTTTCTGGATTGCCATGGGTGGTAAAGAAGATATTGCATGGCAAAACTGCCAGACTATGATGAAGAAATTTGACGAAATGGGTATCAAATACACCTATAGTGAATATCCGGGAGGTCATACATGGCCGGTGTGGAGAAACAACCTGTTTCATTTTGCTCAGATTTTATTTAAAGAATAAAGAGTTAACAATGAAAATGATGGACATGAAAAAGAATATGAGATGGCTGATTGTCTTCATTGCCGCTGTTTTTAGTTTCAAAAGTACTTCAGGCAATGAAAGGTATACTGTGCAAAGCCCAAATCAGAAAATTACGGTTCTGTTCTGGCATAAAGAAGGTGGCAAACCGGTTTATTCGATTTTATTTGACGGCCATGAAATAATTAAGGAGTCGAAATTAGGACTCGTTCGGAGCGATGAAGATTTTTCCGGAAATCTTTTACTTGATTCTGTTTCGGGCGAAATTCCGGTGAAGGATAAATACACTTTAATCCACGGGAAAAAAGCGACCTGTACTTACGAAGCGGTTAAGAAAATATTCTATTTAAAAAGTAAAAATCAAAAACCTTTTGAAATCATTTTTCAGGTTTCCAATGATGGTGTGGCATTTAGATA
>CAZBCB010000022.1:0-15493 GCA_964489905.1 uncultured Bacteroidales bacterium | reverse complement strand
GTAATCATCATGATTTGGGAGCATTGGGCACAGCTGTCAACAAAAGAGCTTTGGAACGCCAGTTGCAGATACTGAAAGACATGGGTTGCAATGCTATCAGAACTTCTCACAATCCTCCTGCTCCGGAATTGTTGCAACTTACCGACAGTATGGGATTTATTGTGATGGACGAAATTTTTGACATTTGGGTGAAAAAGAAAACAGCTTATGATTATGCGCTCGACTTCCCGAAATGGTACAAAACCGATATGACCGATTGGCTGAAAAGAGACAGAAATCATCCTTCGGTAATAATCTGGAGTATTGGTAACGAAATAAGAGAACAGTTTGACAGTTCAGGTATAACAATTACGAAAGAACTGGTGCGTATAGTGAAATCTATTGACAAAACCCGGCCAGTTACCTGTGCGCTTACAGAAAACCAACCTGAAAAAATTTTATATACCTTTCCGGTGCTTTGGACCTGATTAGTTTTAATTACAAACATCAGGATTATATTAACTTTCCTGTTTTATATCCGGGTGATAGAATTATTGCCTCCGAAAATGTATCAGCTTACGCGACAAGAGGAGTTTATAATATGCCTTCAGACAGTATTCAACGCTGGCCCGAAGCATATAATGTTCCTTTAAAAAACCCCAATCCTGATTTTACAGTTTCATCTTATGATCATATATCGGCATACTGGGGATCAACACATCAGGAAACATGGAGCGTAATAAAAGAACTGGATTATATATCAGGTATGTTTGTTTGGTCAGGTTTTGATTATCTTGGCGAACCATCTCCCTATCCTTGGCCTGCCCGCAGCTCATATTTCGGAATTATTGATCTGGCAGGATTTCCGAAGGACGCTTATTATATGTATCAGGCAGAATGGACAGAAAAACCGGTACTTCATATTTTCCCGCACTGGAACTGGAACAAAGGTCAACTAATAGATGTATGGGCTTATTATAACAATGCTGATGAAGTAGAACTGTTTTTGAACGGACAGTCACTCGGAACTAAAAGCAAAATTCCCGGACAGTATCATGTTAAATGGGGTGTCAAATATGAGCCAGGCGTCATTAAAGCAATTTCACGTAAAAAGGGGGTAATTGTTGCAGAAAAGGAAATAAAAACTGCCGGTAAACCTTATTCCGTGAAACTATTTGCCGATAGAAACAGGATAAAAGCTGACGGCAGAGATCTTTCATTTGTTACAGTGAAAATTTGTGATGAAGAAGATAATCTTATCCCTGATGCTGATAATCTTGTGAATTTCCTTATTAAAGGAGCCGGTTTTATTGCGGGTGTTGATAATGGCTACCAGGCAAGTTTGGAACCTTTTAAGGCAAATTACAGGAAGGCATTTAAAGGTATGTGTTTGGTAATTATTCAGTCAAATGGTGAAAAAGGAAAGATCTTTCTAAAAGCATCTTCTGATGGTCTGAAGCATGATGAAATTATCATTTATGCAAACTAAAACAATGATTGAAAATGAATAAAGTTTTTGTTATAATTATATTAGCCGGGCATTTATTTCGTTGTGAGGCACAAACCGTTACAGGTGAACCTGCAGGCATCCCCCGACTACCAAAAGTGTATGAGCCTGTACCATGGGAAGATCCTCTTGTTTGTGGCATTAACAGGCTTCCGGCACGTGCTACTGCTTATTCTTTTTCTGATATTGTCGATGCTTTGACATGTAATCGTGAACGATCAAAAAGATTTTTACTGCTCAATGGTTTGTGGGATTTTTATTTTGCTACTAGGCCATCTGATGTCCCGCAGGATTTTTATAAATCCAAGGTGCAGGGCTGGACTAAAATTGAAGTTCCATCAAACTGGGAACTGAAAGGATATGATATTCCTATTTATAAAAGCGCGGTGTATCCTTTTCGTCCGGTCAATCCGCCTTATGTTCCGCATGATTACAACGGAACAGGATGTTATCAGCGTACATTCACTATTCCGGTTGAATGGAAGGGCATGAACATTACCTTACATTTCGGAGGGGTAAGCTCTGCATTTAAAGTATGGGTAAATGGTAAATTTGTAGGTTATGGTGAGGATAGTTTCCTTCCGTCTGAATTCAACATTACTCCCTATCTAGTCGATGGCGAAAATATTTTATCAGTTTGGGTTATCCGCTGGAGCGATGGCTCATATCTTGAAGACCAGGATCATTGGCGACTTAGCGGTATTCAGCGTGAAGTAATGCTGCTGGCAGAGCCCCGCCTGCACATTGCTGATTTTCATTGGCAGGCAAGGCTTGATAAAGATTACCGTGATGCGACGCTAAGCATAAGACTCAGACTTGAAAACCTCACCGGAAAAATAATTACAGGATATATTGTGAAGGCTATGCTGTTTGATAAGAATAACAGGTCTGTATTTGAAAAACCCCTTCAACGTTCTGCTGAATCCATCATTAATGAAATATATCCAAGACTTGACAATGTAAAATTCGGATTATTTGAAACTGTCGTAAAAAATCCCGATAAATGGAGTGATGAAGTGCCTAATCTTTATACATTGGTTTTGTCTCTTGAAGATAGCGCCGGTAACATTCTTGAAGCAAAAAGCTGTAAAGTAGGTTTCCGTTCTGTTGAATTCTCAGAAACAGACTCCAAGTTACTTATTAACGGCAAAGTAACTTATTTATACGGAATTAACCGGCACGACCATCATCCCATTAAAGGCAAAGCCCTGTCAAGAGAAGATATATTGCAGGACATTTTAACCATTAAGCGTTTTAATTTTAATTGCATTCGTACCAGTCATTATCCAAATGATCCTTATTTATATGATTTATGTGATCAATTCGGAATACTTGTGATTGACGAGGCCAATCTCGAAACGCACGGACTTGGAGGTAAACTCAGTAATGACCCCTTATGGACTCACGCATTTATGGAACGGAGCATTCGTATGGTAATGCGTGATAAGAATCATCCGTGTATCATATTCTGGAGCCTGGGTAATGAAGCCGGCCGGGGTCCAAATCATGCTGCTATGGCTGAATGGATACATGACTTTGACATAACCCGATTTGTTCATTACGAGCCCGCACAAGGAAATCATCGTGTTGAAGGCTATATAGATCCTTCACATCCCGATTATCCAAAGGATCATGCACACCGGATTCAGATTCCGGTTGACCCTTATTATGTAGATATGGTAAGCAGAATGTATCCGGCAATATATACTCCGGCACTTATTGTTAACCAACCTGGCGATCACAGACCTGTTTTCTTTTGTGAGTATGCCCATTCAATGGGTAATTCCACAGGTAACCTAAAGGAATTCTGGGATATTTTCCGATCAATGCCGCGCATTATAGGGGGGTGTATATGGGATTTTAAAGATCAGGGATTATTAAAAAAAGATACAATTGGTAATACATTTTATGCTTACGGGGGCGATTTTGGTGAGAAATATCATGATGGAAACTTCTGTATCAATGGCATTGTTGCTTCTGACGGTAGACCAAAGCCGGCAATATATGAATGCAAGAGAATATTTCAGCCGGTTGAATGCGAACTTACCGATACATCCAGAGTACTGGTTCGGATTAAAAATCGTCACTCAGTCAGAGCACTTTCAGCATACAATGTTGTACTTTCTATTACCAAAGACGGAACAGAAACAAGACAAATTAATTTACCTCCGTTGCCTGTGCAGGCTGGCGCTGATACAATTATCAGCCTTGCAGCGTATTTACCCCCGCTGAAAAACCATTGTGAATATATTGCTACGTTGCGTTTTTTATTGCCTGAAAATGAAAATTGGGCAGAAAAAGGTTTTGTGGTCGCTTCAAATCAATTGTTTTTAACCGGTTTGTCAGATTATCGTCAGTCCGGTTCACTTTATTCGCATACATCAATCAAAGAAACAGTCGATAGAATCGTGATAAAAGGAAAAGACTTTGCAGTTACCTTTGATAAATCAAACGGTGCATTGATTTCTTATTTGTGGAAAGGTGAAGAAATAATTAAGGGATGTCTTTTACCTCATTTTAGCCGTCCGCTCACGGATAATGACAGGAAAGGCTGGAAACCCCATGAGAAAATGAAAGAATGGTATCATCATGTACTCCATCTTGAAAATATTTCGGCATCATTAATAAATAGCGGTAAAGCAAATATTAAATGCACCTGGTCGTTAATTGACCGCAAGGCTATTGTGGAAACGGAATACAAAATAAACGGAAATGGTGTAATTAAAATTGATTATTTTCTGAAGACCCTGAGTGAATTACCTGATATTCCTAAAATTGGTATGCAATGCGCAATAAACCGGCAGTATGATATGATAACTTGGTACGGCAGAGGACCACATGAAAACTATACCGACAGATGCCAGGGTGCCGATGTGGCAATATATAGCCTGCCTGTCAACGATTTTATGGAACCTTATGTAATGCCTCAGGAAAACGGAAATCGTACCGGCATTCGATGGATGTTTCTCAGTGATGAAAGAAACAAAGGATTGATGATTGTTGCAGATAGCCTGTTAAGTATGAGTGCATGGACTTACACTGAAGAAAGTATAAATAATGCAATGCATACTAATAAATTAACTGATGCAGGATTTAATACACTAAACATTGACATGATGCAGATGGGAGTGGGGGGAAATGATAGCTGGAGCGATGTGGCAGCACCGCTTGAAAAATACCGAATTACGGCAAAAGATTACCATTATTGCTTTTATCTTGCTCCATTTAATGGAAAAATTGAAGCACTTTCTTTAGCAGCAAAAAAAACTAAATTTTAGTACAGGATGACTACGTATTTTTATAGATTAAAACTGAAAAAAGCATCTGTATTATTTTTCTTCATATTGCATTTTTGTTTTTTACATGTCTTTTCACAGAATAACAACCTTAGAGAAATATTTAAACATCCACCTTCAAGCGCCAAACCATGGGTGTTCTGGTATTGGATGTACGGTGCTGTTTCGCGCGAAGGAATTACAGCTGATTTAGAAGCTATGCAGCAAGCAGGAATTGGAGGAGCATATATTTTTACTATAAAAGATATACCCGATACACCCTTGTTTATACCATCAATCCGCCAACTAACTGATGAGTGGTGGGAAATGATTATATATGCACTGAATGAAGCCAAAAGGCTTGGACTGAAAATAGGTTTTCATTCATGTGACGGTTTTACCGTGGCCGGTGGACCCTGGATTACTGGCGAACTTTCAATGCAGAAAGTAGTATGGAGCAAGATTATGATTCGGGGTGGGCAATATTTTTGTGATACGCTCCCTCAGCCCGAAACAACCAATAATTATTATCGCGATATTGCAGTTTTTGCGTTTCCGGCACATATAGGTGAGTCTGGTTCGACCATTAATGTAGCTCCAAAAGTAACCACAAGCATTCCCGGTATTGATGCACAGTTTCTTGTACAGGCAAATAATACAAAAGTTTTCCGCAGTGATGAACCGTGCTGGATTCAGTATGAATTTGAACAGCCTTTTACATGCCAGTCATTAAAATTGCATACCCGGGGAAATAATCTTCAGGCGCAGCGATTACTTATTGAAACAAGTAACGATGGCATTGCGTTTACAAAATTGATCAGACTCAAACCACCAAGACATGGCTGGCAGGATGCTGTGGCTGAACACACCTATTCAATACCGCCCGTTACAGCAAGATATTTTCGTTTTGTATACGATAAAGAAGGAACCGAACCAGGCTCAGAAGACTTAGATGCAGCCAAATGGAAACAATCACTTAAAATTACGGGTATTGAACTCCTGTCTTCGGTATGCATTGACCAGTATGAAGGAAAATCAGGCATAGTATGGAGGATTTCAGAAAGAACCAGTCCTGATATAGTCCCGGATTCTTTATGCATCCCTCTCGATAAGATAATTAATTTAACGGACAAATTAGGTAACGGTGGTTTTCTGGAATGGGATGTACCTGAGGGGCAGTGGATTATTCTGCGTATGGGCCATACTTCTACCGGAACAACTAACTATATGGGGGGCGCAGCAACCGGATTGGAGTGCGATAAATTCAACCCGCTGGCTGTTGAATTGCAGTTTAATAAATGGTTCGGTGAACTTGCCAGGCGTGCAGGTAATGAGCTGGTACCTGATGTTTTAAAAATTTTTCATGTTGATAGCTGGGAATGTGGCAGTCAGAACTGGTCACCTGTGTTTCGGGATGAATTCCGGAAACGAAGGGGCTATGATATTATTCCCTATCTCCCCGTTTATGCAGGCATACCGGTTGAGAATACCCGCATTTCCGAGAAAGTCCTTAGCGATGTAAGACAGACTATCGGAGAACTTGTATGCGATAATTTTTTTGGAACCCTGAAAAAGCTTCTGCATAAATATGGTTGCGATTTTTCTGCTGAAAGCATTGCTCCGGTAATGACAGGAGATGGAATGCAGCATTTCGGAATAGTCGATATACCTATGGGGGAATTCTGGCTCCATAGTCCTACTCATGACAAACCAAACGATATTCTTGACGCAGTTTCGGCAGGTCATGTCTATGGAAAGAATATTATTCAGGCTGAAGCGTTTACAACTTTACGAATGGCATGGAATGAATATCCTGGTATGCTCAAACCAACAGGTGATTATCATTTCACAACAGGAATAAACCGGTTGGTATTTCATGTGTTCACGCACAATCCGTGGCTTGATAAAAAACCAGGAATGACACTTGATGGCGTAGGATTGTATTTTCAGCGTGACCAGACATGGTGGAAACATACCAAAGCATATTTAGAATATATAATGCGTTGTCAGACCATGCTTCAACAAGGACACGACGTTGCCGATATTGCTGTTTTTACCGGAGAGGAAACCCCGTCACGATCACTAACACCTGACAAACTGGTTGATTTAATGCCCGGACTAATTGGAAAGGAAAGAACAGAAAAGGAAAAAATAAGATTGAAGAATGCAGGGATACCTATGCAGGAAATACCAGAAGGAGTGATAAGCAATGCCAATATTTTTAATGCATCAGAATGGATTAACCCATTGAGAGGTTATAAATATGATTCTTTTAATAAAGATGCACTTTTAAAATTGGCCAGGGTTGAAAATAAACGAATTATTTTACCGGGGGGAGCCAGCTATGCTCTTTTGGTTATACCCGGAAAAAACCGTATGCCTGCGGCAGGAAGAGTGATGTCAGAGGAAGTAGCAGGCAGGATAATGGAAATGATAGATGAAGGAGCCACGGTTATGCTCTTTGAGCCACCCTGCGATTTCCCGGGTCTGACGCACAATGAAAAAAATGACAGCATACTCAGACAGTTTAATGCCGCAATATGGGACCCCTATAAATCAGGTTTACCTGATGCTGCAAACAGAAATACTTTAATACATAACATTGGAAAAGGTAAGGTTTTAATAGGTCCATACAACAATGAAACACTGAATGCAATTGGAATAGAACGCGATTTTATTGCTCTTGACTCCTCCGGCAGTTACTTACAGGATATCGGTTACACTCACCGGACATCGGATTCTTTTGATATTTATTTCGTTTTTAACAAACGGGATGAAGAAATTACTTTTGAAGTATCTTTTCGTACAGCAGGACGTATCCCTGAACTCTGGGACCCACTTACTGGAGAATGCAAAGACGCATGTGAATGGAGAACGGAAAATAACCGCACTGTTTTGCCTTTAAGGCTTGAAGCTCACGGATCAGTATTTGTGGTTTTCATGCGAAAGGCTAAGGTGAAGAATAAAAAATCAGGCAAAAACTGGTATGATTTTAACAGAATGTTTACGGTTTATGGAAACTGGAAGGTTTTGTTTGATTCAGCCTTCAAAGGCCCGGAAGATACTATAATATTTGAAAATCTTACCGACTGGTCCTTACACCCAGACCCTCACATAAAATATTTTTCGGGCACAGCTACTTATTATAATAATTTTATTTGGAACAAAGCAATAAGAAAGACAAATCGTGTTTGGCTTGATCTTGGTATAGTTGCTGATATTGCAGAAGTAAGAATCAACGGCATTTCATGCGGAACAGTCTGGACATATCCATTCAGGGTTGAAATAACCAATGCTATCAGAAAAGGAAATAACCATATTGAGATAAATGTAACCAATACATGGGCCAACAGGCTTATTGGCGATTATCTGCTATCTTCTGAAGAAAACAGAATAACATATATCTGCACTCCTGTAAGGTATGAAAACATAGTTCTGACTAAAGCCGGACTCATTGGGCCTGTGGAGGTTAACATAACCAGAATTAAGAGAGGAAGATTAGAGCTTGATTCGGAGTGAAAAATTTTTTATCCATATTCTTTTGTTGATTCGTTTTTTATACCTGCTCAGGATGGGATTAAATAAGAATTTAGCGGCAATACTATTTTGTTCTGCAATAAAACTCTATTACCCTGATTTCCGTATAATAGATAATATATGTTAACCTACTTAATGACAAGTGTTCTTTATTAAAAGTAATCAAATGAAAAAATTATGCTTTTTGTTTTTTGCGTGTGTTTTTACTATTACTGCTGCTTTGACGCAAGGATTGATCATTCAGGAAGATACAACAGGTGTTTGCACGATGGACGGAGTGGTTGAGTCTTCAGCTGGCGGATACACGGGTGTTGGTTATGCAAATATTGATAATGGTCAGGGTATTGGTATGAGTTGGAGTTTTACTGTCGATAATCCCGGAATATATAAGGTTTACTGGCGGTATGCGTTGGGCGGAGCAGATTTAACCAGCCGTGATGCCAGGCTGCTGGTAAATAACGTTTTTACAGGCGATACGGTAAGATTTCCGCATTCGGGATCTAATCTCTGGTCGGTATGGATTTCTACTGATTCCATTGAACTGAACCTTGAGGCAGGTCTTAACAAGATACAACTATCCTCGATTACAGATAAAGGACTTGCTAATATTGACTATTTTCATATTTTGGGAGAGGGGCTCAATCCCGCAGATTGTGTGCCTTCATTTATTTTCAGGATAAACCGGAACACTCCTGAAGGTGGAAATGTGTCCTACGAGCCGGTAAAGGAATTTTATGATATTGGAACTGAAATTACCGTAAGAGCCTCGGCCAATCCGGGCTATTTTTTTCATAGCTGGTCTGGCGAAGCTGCATCAATTGATTCAGTGCACACTTTTTCCATTGACAGAAATACTTACCTTATAGCTTTATTTTATCCAGTAGGGACTATTGCCGATTCAGGTGCCGACGGATATGCTACAGTTCAACATGACAACGGAACTCCTTATCTATTAACGGGAGGTGCTTCAGGAGACACTGTGGAAGCAGGCTCATATGCTGAACTTGTGTCATATCTCTCAGGTGAAACACCCCGGGTTGTGTTGCTCTCAAAACATATAAAAGGTGATAATACACAGGAGATAAGTATCGGATCAAATAAAACTTTTCAGGGTACAAATAACTATGCGCATATTGAGGGTATAAGAGTGGCAGTTAATGGCTCGCGTAATGTGGTTATTAGGAATATTACTTTTTCAAAAGTACTCGCTGCTGACGAAATAGAAATTAATGCAGGCGCAAAGAATATTTTAATCGACCATTGTGAGTTTTTTACTGATCGCGACCATGACGATAATGAAGATTATTATGACGGTATGCTCGATATAAAAAACGAGTCATCTTTTATTACCGTAAAATGGTGTTACTTTCATGATCATAACAAGGGCATACTTATCAGCTCGGGGGACGATAGCTATCAGGACAGTGTACAGCGTATTACTTTCCATCATAACTATTTCTTTAACTGTAATTCAAGATTGCCCAGCATTCGCTTCGGAAAATCACATATTTTCAACAATTTTTATGAAGATTGCGGGACTGCTGTAAATACCCGTATGAATGCATGCGTAAGAGTTGAAAAGAACTACTTTCTGAATGCAGGAACCGGTGTAGGAATGCTTTATAGCCCCATACCGGGAAGTGTGGAACTTATTGACAACATTTTTGAAAACACATCTTATGCTGATTCACCGGTATGTCATCTTGATGTTCCATACTCTTATACATCAGTCATGGATGAAATAAACCAACTGCCTTCATTAATAACAACTAATATAAGAAGAGGAGCAATCAGCTCTGTTGAAAACCTGTTTGATGATTCTGAAACATATTTTTCATGTTATCCGAATCCGGCAGATGATGAAGTAAAATTTTCATTTATGATGCAATCTGCCGGCAGAGCGGTGGTTGAAATATATGATCAGGCCGGAAACAGAATAAAATATGATTGGCGTGACTGGTTTGAAGCCGGATGGAATGAAATGAGTATATTGATATCAGAATTAAAACCAGGTATATACTTCTGCAAATTATACACTGCTGAAACCATTGCGGTTAAAAAGCTTGTGGTTTATTAAAGCCGGCCTAAAAAAGGTTATCTCCTGAGGGGTAACCAGACTGTCATTTCGCAGCTGCCGCGGTTATTCCATGCATAATAAGGAATTAAACGTACCGTGTATGAAAAAGCTTGTTGTCCGGATATTTCACGATACAGTGTATTTTGCCAACAGGGGTTTTTAATTGCCAGTGCCCGCCCTTCGAGGCACATTAATTCGCTATTTGCAATTTTACAGGGTAGCGGTCGAAAGCTTATGTCAGAAGGAATAATAATGTCTGTTATTCGCAGTGAGTCAGGTAGGTCAGCTGATTCAAGACAATAAACAATAGGGCCCCTCTTAACGGCAACCTGATTGCGTGTTTCTTCCACAAGAGGGTGAGCTTCCAAAAGTTTCACATCCATGTATAGATTAAGTTCAATTACATCTCCTGCGTGCCATCTCCTCCTTATCTCATAATATTTTCCAGGTGGTAATGACATACCTGATGATTTCTGATTTATCCGGACATTTGCCTTGTCACACCAACCCGGTATTCTTAGAAAGACCGACCATTCTTTATCAGGTACTTTATTTAAAGTAATGGTTATTTTTCCATCCCATGGATAATCAGTATACTGTGTCATTCCTATAGAGGTTCCGTCATTGAGATTTGTATTCAGCTTATTGCTTCCGTAAAAATTGATAAAGATTCCTTTATCCGAAAGGCTGTATATATAGTCTTTAATTTCAGCTATAGTCCGCAAAGTATTCGGGGGACAGCAGTTACAATAGCTGATGTACTCTTCACGATCTTTTGACCAACGTAAAGTATACGGTAGATCATGCCTGACACAAAGAGGATTAGTATAGAAATAGCGTTTGCCGTCGAGGCTTACTCCTGAAAGCAGGCTGTTATACATAACAAGCTCCATGATATCAGCATATTTTGCTTCACCTGTTAGCATAAGCATACGCCAGTTCCAAAGCAAGTTGCCAATATTGGCACAGGATTCGTTGTGGGCTGTTATGTTAGGTAGCTGATAATCGCGTCCATAAGCCTGATGAACTTTCTGGATTTCTGAAGGATTATAAGAAGTACCATCAGGTGAAACACCGTCGTACAATGCTCCGCATCCTCCGGTGATGTACATTTTATGTGATACAAGATCGTTCCAGATGAGATTCAGACTATATAAAAGCGATGTATCACCGGTTTCGGCAAAAACGTCAGCTACTCCGGCATAAAGATAGTTTGCCCTGACGGCATGCCCAACTGCCTTTGTCTGCTGCCTGAATGGTAGCCGGTCCTGATTGTCGTCAGTTCCTTCCTGCACAAGTCCCCTTATGTCAATGAGATTTTTTGCCAGTTCAATATATTTTGGATCTCTTGTAGTACGGTATAATTCAACAATTCCCATGTAATGAGAGGGGCAGATTGCGTTTCTTGCCAGCTCAGGAGTTGAACTGTGATAAAAATCATTAAGGAAATCAGCTGCTTTCCGGGCTACATCAAGCAATGACGTCTTTCCGGTTGCGCGGTAATGAATACAGGCGGCAGTCATAAGATGTCCCATATTATAGGTTTCAAAATTCAGCCTGTCCTCAAATTCGTTGCTTTTTCCGCTATTTATTTTCTCAATGATTACAGGAGTATGTATATATCCGTCTTCACGCTGTGCCATGGCAATAGTACTGATAATTTCGTCCATCAGGCTGTCTGTTTTTGAATCATGGGTTATTGCGTAAACACTTGCCATCCCTTCAAACCATTTATAAAAATCCCCGTCATGAAATGGTGGTCCCTGATGAACACCTTTTTCTTTGCCTGCTGCAATTTCAAAGTTTCTGTATGAATGACTGATACCGGGATCATTGAAAATATGCCACATGGCAGGTATCATGGAGTCGCGGCATATGGCGAAGCGCTCAGCCCAAAAACCCTCAGTCCATATAACATCATCAACGTCAACACCATGAAGTTTTGCATAAGGACTATTCTGGGTATTTACCAATGGTCTTGTCTGTCCCCATCCTGAAATGCAGATTATAATTATCAGTAATGTGATATTTATTTGCTTTTGCATTATGTTTTTTAACGTTATAATTAGTTATAGTCTCTGACTTCAAATTTATAATCGCCTGATCCGCCTTCAATTAAAATCCTGTTTTCCATTTTCCCCTTAACGGTCAGATAGTTTATTTCTGAAACAGGAATACCGTTTTCATAAATATTTTCTATATTTTTTGCAGGGATCTCAAACACTGCTGATGTATTTGCAGGTACGGAAATATTTATTATTAATACATTATCTTTCCTTTCCCAATATGAAACAATTTTGCCATAAACCGAATGATATTCAGCCCAGGCATAAGTTAATCGTTCGTTGACATAAGGTTTAATAATTATTTTTTTATAACCGGGAATTACGGAATCGGGATTAATGCCTGTCACCGTACTGTACAGCCAATTACCGACAGCCCCGTAAGCATAGTGATTGAATGAATTCATCCCTGTGTCCTGAAACGTGCCGTCGGGTTTTATGCCGTCCCAGCGTTCCCAGATTGTTGTAGCTCCCATAGTAACGGGATAAAGCCACGAGGGATATTCTTTTCTGAAAAGCAACATGTATGCAAGGTCGGCATAACCATTTTCGGTGAGTACCTGGCATATTAAAGGCGTTCCGAGAAAACCTGTTGTGATGTGTCCGAATTTTCTGACATCCTCAGCCAGACGTTTAGCTGCGTTTTCTTTGAGGTCATCCGGAATAAGTCCGAATGCCAGTGCAAGTACATAAGCTGTCTGAGTATTTGATGATAACCTTCCGTTGGGTGTGATATACTCTTTCTGAAATGCTTCCCTGATATGCTGTTTTAATACACCATAACCTTCAGCATCGTCACTTTTACCAATAAGGGCTGCAATTTTGTGCAACAAGCTTGTGGAATAATAAAAATAAGCTGTAGCAATAAGGTCTTTATCTGTTGTGGCACCGGGATAATCCGACTGTGTGGTAGCATATGCCAGCCAGTCTCCAAAGTGAAAACCCTTATTGAAAAGATAAGTACTGCCTGCCTGTCGTCTCATAAATTCAACCCAGGCCTTCATTGATTCATACTGGGTTTCAAGTATTCTTTTATCACCATAAATACGGTAAATGGTCCATGGAATTATTATTGCTGCATCGGCCCATCCGGTAGCTCCGTATCCGTCTGACCATCCGGTACCCCCACCGCCTTTAATCACCATAGGTACTACCCATGGAACGCTGCCGTCAGCAAGCTGGTCGGCAGTAAAATCTTTCATCCATTTTGTATAAAAGGCAGCAGCATCCATGTTAAAGCAGGCTGTAGGCGCAAAAACCTGAGCATCACCTGTCCATCCCATCCGTTCATCACGCTGAGGGCAATCAGTTGGCACATCCAGAAAATTGCCCCTTAAACCCCATTGTATGTTTTTCTGTAATCTGTTTATTAGAGAATCGGAACATTCAAAATAACCTGTTGCTGGCATATCTGAATGAATTACCCTGCCCTCGAGGTCATTGATGTTTATATTCCCTTTATATCCTTCAATTTTGATGTATCTGAAACCGTGAAATGTAAAATGAGGTTCAAATGTTTCAATTCCTTCGCCTTTAAAAATGTATGTATCCTCTGCACGTGCAGCTCTGAGGTTTTTTGTGTAAAAATTTCCTTCTTTGTCAAGTACTTCAGCATGTTTCAGCGTTACTGTGGTGCCCGGATATCCTTTAAGACTAAAACGCACCCAGCCTACAATATTCTGCCCCAAATCAAATACCAGTTCTCCTTTGGGTGTGATTATTTTTCTGACAGGTTTGAGGGTTTGAGTAATCCGCACCGGAGGTCCCTCTGAAGCAATAAGGTTATTTTTTTCATAGTTTTTTACCGTAACATTTTTCCATGTTTTGTCATTAAAATCAGGTTTGTTCCATCCTAAAGGCTCAAGTCTGGCATCATAAGTTTCTCCGTTATAAATATCCGATTTGAGTATGGCTCCGGTTGAACACTTCCATGAAGCATCTGAAATTATCGTTTCAGTTGTTTCGTCGGCATATTTAATATTAATTTGCAGAATTAAAGCTGTTTTGTTTCCATAAAGATTTCTCTTACCTTCCCATCCGAAATATCCCCGATACCAACCATCTCCCAAAATAACACCAATAGCATTTTTCCCTTTATTCATCATTTCCGTAATATCGTATGTCTGATATTGTAATCTTTTATGATAACTTGTCCACCCCGGAGTAAAAAGCTCATCGCTTATTTTTGTCCCGTTGAGATAAACCTGGTATAGCCCGTGACATGATACATAAAGCTTCGCAGAAAGAACAGATTTTTTTAATTGAAACTCTTTTCTTAGGTAGGGACATGGTGCTGAAACCATCGTGTCTTCTTTTATATCGGGCTCAATCCATAATGCTTTCCAGTCTGACGGGCTTAATAAACCAGTTTCAAAAAATGCAGGTTCACTCCAGTCTGACTCATTGCCCAGATTATCCCATATTTTAACCTGCCAGTAAATGCGCCGGCACGATGCTATACCTTCACCTGAATACTCGATATGCACCGACTGATCTGAAAATATTTTCCCGCTATTCCAGCAGAGGTTTTTGTCATTTTTTAAATCATCAATTGAAAAGGAAGCTTTGATATGATAGGCAATTTGGTATACATTACGATGAGATGATACAACCTCCCAGCTTAAGCGTGGTTTTTTCACATCAATTCCAACAGGATTGGTTTTATATTCAGTTCTCATTCTGGTTACACCAAGTTGCATCGGTGGTGAAACAACTTGTGCTGTATTGTATTGTGATATAATAAGATACAAAAATAAAACCTGAATGAAGAATTTAAGGTCGTTAAGATTTTCTTTACGCAATTTCATCCTAATAAATTTTTAATTTCAAAGGCCGGATAGTTTTCCCCTGATATTATTCAGGGAAACCCACATGCCTCAAATTCGTTACCTTGATGGTACTATTTGATATGCCATTTATCCGCCTTTGTGTTAAAACTTTTAAACATGCGGGTTTTATAATATATGTTTAGCTTCTGTTTTGTTTGTCGATTCGTCAATTGATTTTTTCATTTGACGAATTTTGGATTATAAAAATACATATTTGCTCATAATTA
>CAZBCB010000021.1:0-15716 GCA_964489905.1 uncultured Bacteroidales bacterium | reverse complement strand
ATGGTCATTAATAATTTTCTCAATTTCATATAATTTTTTATACATATCGGGAATTTTTTTAAATAAAACCAGTGCCTTTTTCTGGGTGTGGGCATCAATTGCAGGTGAACCAAGACATATCTGGTTGTCTTTTATGTCATTTGAAACACCCGACTGAGCACCAATAATAACATTATCACCGATTTTAATATGGCCGACAATTCCCGCCTGTGCTGCAATTACACAATTTTTCCCGATTTTTGTCGAACCTGCTATTCCTGATTGTGAAATTAAAACTGAATTTTCTCCAACTTCGACATTATGGGCAATCTGCACAAGGTTATCAATTTTTGTTCCCTTGCCTATGCGGGTTGAACCCATCGTTGCTCTGTCGATACTGACATTTGAACCAATTTCAACATCATCTTCAATAACAACATTTCCCAACTGGGGGATTTTTTTAAATCCATGCTGCTCATCCTGGGCAAATCCGAAACCGTCACTACCAATAACAGCGCTGGCGTGAATTATACAATTGTCTCCTATATGGCAACCCTGATAAACCTTAACACCTGAGTATAAAGTAGTATTATTACCTATTTTTACCCCATCACCAATGTAAACATGCGGATATAGCTTGACATTATTGCCTATGGAGGCTTTCTCACCAACATAAGCAAAAGCACCGATATAACAATCAACGCCTACTTTAGCTGTAGGATGAATAAACGATGGCTGCTCAACACCTTTTTTCTGAGGAAGTGATTTTGAATATAATTCAAGTAATGATGCAAATGCTTTATAGGCATCATCCACTTTTATCAGTGTGGTATTCACCTGCCCGTTGATGGGCATATCACGGTTTATCAAAACGACAGACGCCTGTGTGGTATAAAGGTATTTTTCGTATTTCGGATTGGCCAGAAAAGCAAGAGTTCCTGGTCTGCCTTCCTCTATTTTTGAAACATCGTTAACCTCTACCTCAGGATTTCCTGCTATTTCTCCCTTTAAAAAATCAGCAATTGCTTTGGCTGTAAAATTCATACCTGTAAGATTATAAGAATAATTCTTACGAAGAATTATTCAGTAATATTATTTATTAAGAATTAAAATCAGTGTTTATGTAAATAGCACAAAACTAATAATTAAACAGCACATTCTTTCGGATAACATAAAAAATATTTAACCGAAGGTTGAGTTAATAAAGACACATTAAAAATATCTGATGCTTCAGCAAGGTCTTTAATAACACCGTTATTGTATAGTATCTTTATTTTGTCATCCAATCCGTTGTATGCATGATTTGAAATACTTCCTTCATAAACCAGATAGCTTGTATCTTCAGTAGTAATTTTAAATTTGTCTGTCACCCTGTCTTTGATTTTGTTAACCAATTGTGTATCAAAAGGTTTATCCTGAATGATTACTTTTGGAAGGTTTCTTCTCAGGAGGCTTCCTGCCAGATATGCCATCAATTTATCGCTATGATGACTCCACATTTTTGCTGAAATAATGAATTCATCGTCATCCAGGTTGGTAAATCTGTTAATAATGTTATTCATATCCGATTTTAATGCCATGCTATCAATGCGGTTGTTTAAAAAAAACTCCAGCGACTCGGTTGCTGCAATTTTTTTACCGGTTTTAATCAGATCCACAGCCCTTTGCAATGTTTTAACCAGAATATTTTCAGCCGCGATAACGGTTTTATGGAAGTACACCTGCCAATACATCATCCTTCGGGCAATCAGGAATTTTTCGATGGAGTAAATGCCTTTTGCTTCAACAACCAACTCATTATCAAATACATTGAGCATTTTAATAATTCTTTCGGTACCAATAGTGCCCTCTGCAACACCTGTATAAAAACTGTCACGCATAAGATAGTCCATTCTGTCCATATCGAGCTGGCTCGATACCAACTGGTGCAGGTATTTTTTATGATACTCGTTTTTAAAAATGTTCAGGGCAAGGTTAAGATTTCCGTTGAATTCCTCATTAAGTCTGTTCATCAGAATAAGAGAGAGTTCCTCATGTTTAATACCGGGAATTATGGTTTGTTCGAGAGCATGAGAGAATGGGCCATGGCCAATATCATGTAAAAGTATGGCTGCTGATGCCGCTTCGGCTTCCTTTTCGGTAATTTCCAGATTTTTTTGTCTGATGTTATCAATGGCCTGATTCATCAGATGATATGCTCCCAGTGCATGCTGAAACCTTGTATGCATAGCTCCCGGATAAACAAGGCTGGTAAGTCCCAGTTGCTTTATTCTGCGAAGGCGCTGAACATAATGATGCTCAAGTAAATCAAAAATAAAACCTGTTGTAAGCCTTATAAAACCGTGAACCGGATCGTTGATAATTTTAAGTTTGTTTGGCACTTATATGAGTTTGATATTTTTAAAACCACAAAATTAACCCAAATTCGTAAATTGGAAAAATAAATTACCATGTAAGTCAACAGAAACAACATGTTTAAATATTGATAGTGTTTCTGTTAACTAATCCCGGCATAAGAAAATATTTCCGGCACTTTTCGAAAAGCATTCATCCTGTCAGCAACAGAATCAAAATTTTTGTTTTTTAAAAAAAAATATTACTTTTGCATCAGCTTTGTAAATGTTTCATAGGGGACAAAAGTCCCCTATTTTATTATTTTTTATTTAAAACATGCTGGTCACTGCTGAAAACATACGGTCAGCCATTGAAAATGACATTACAGAGAAAGGATTTTTTCTTGTTGACATACAGGTAAGACCCTCAGGTAAAATTCTGGTTTATGCCGATTGCCTTAAAGGTATTTCACTGGATGACTGTGCGGCTATTAGCAGAATGATTATGCACAGACTGGGTTCTGATATTGATGATTATGAGCTTGAAGTATCTTCTCCCGGTATTGATAATCCGCTTAAACTGCCGGTTCAGTATCAGAAGAATACGGGCAGGATGCTCAGGGTTGTTAAAACAGGAGGTGAAACACAGGAGGGCAAAATAATTTCAGCAGATGATGAAAAAGTTGTGCTCGAAACCAATATTTCAAATAAACAGAAGGGTAAACGTGAAACCGGAAGGAAAATAACTGAAATATATTACAACGAAATTAAAACAGCTAAAATAATAATCTGATAATTATTACATGAAAGAATGGAAACGTTGAACTTAATCGAAACCTTTTCAGAATTTAAGGAACTGAAAAACATTGACCGCGCTACCATGATGAGCGTTCTTGAGGATGTTTTCAGAAGCATGCTTGTAAAAATATTCGGGTCGGCTGACAATTTTGATATTATTATTAATATTGACAAAGGTGACTTTGAAATATGGCGAAACCGTGTGGTTGTTGAAGATGATCAGATTACTGATCCCAATACCCAGATTACCCTTTCAGAAGCAAAAAAAATTGATGCTGACTATGAAGTCGGAGAGGAAGTAACAGATGAAGTAAAACTCGCCAGTTTTGGTCGCAGGGCTATTCTGGCATTAAGGCAAAATCTGACTTCCCGCATCCTTGATCTTGAAAAAAACAATGTTTACCAGAAATATGTTGACCGCATTGGTGAAATTGTTACCGGAGAGGTTTATCAGGTCTGGAAGCGTGAAATACTTGTGCTGGACGAAGACGGAAATGAGCTCATTTTACCAAAAACCGAACAGATACCTACTGATTATTTCAGAAAAGGCGACACCCTGAGAGCCGTTGTCATTAAGGTTGAAATGAAAAACAATACACCGTTGATTATTATTTCAAGGACTTCTCCCGTATTTCTTGAAAGGCTGTTTGAACTTGAAGTACCTGAAATTTTTGACGGCCTCATCACTATCAAGAAAATTGTCAGGGTCCCCGGCGAACGTGCCAAAGTTGCCGTTGAATCTTATGACGACCGCATTGACCCGGTAGGAGCCTGTGTGGGAATGAAGGGTTCAAGAATTCATGGTATAGTAAGGGAACTAAAAAATGAAAATATTGACGTGATTAATTATACCAATAATATTCAGCTTTATATTACAAGAGCCCTCAGCCCTGCCAAAATTTCGAGTATCCGTATCGACGAAGAAAATAAGAAAGCTGAGGTATATCTTAAGCCAAATGAAGTATCTTTGGCTATTGGTAAAGGAGGGTTAAATATTCGGCTCGCAAGCCAGCTTACAGGGTATGAAATTGATGTATTCCGTGAAACGGATTATGAAGACGAGGAAGATGTTAACCTCGAGGAATTTGCAGATGAAATTGACGGATGGATTATTGATGAACTGAAAGCAATTGGCTGCGATACAGCTAAAAGTGTTTTAAACCTTTCTGTGGATGAACTCGTAAAACGTACTGATTTAGAAGAAGAAACAGTAAAAGAAGTAATAAAAATACTAAAAGCTGAATTTGAATAACTAATAAATTCATATATTTTCAGGGATTTTCTAAATTTGCCATTTATAATTCAATTCGGGCATGTCAGATATTAAAGTTACACGTTTAAGTAAAATAGCAAGGGAACTGAATGTTGGTATTTCCACCATTGTGGAATTCCTGCATAAGAAAGGGATTAATATTGATTCTAATCCCAATACGAAAATTACGCCCGAACAGCATGATTTGTTGCTTAAAGAATACAGTACCGACCTTAATGTCAAGAAGGAATCTGAAAAACTTAATTTAAAACATTTGCGGGAGAAGCATGAATCAATTTCACTGAATGATATTCGTGAACCGGCAGAATCGGAAAATCAGGAATTTGATGAAGAAATATTAATTAAAGATACCCGTACAGCTGAAGTACCCTTTGAAAAAGAAGTTGAAAAACCTCATGCAAAAGCTGCTCCAATAAAACTCAACATCCTTGGTAAAATGGATGTTGATAAACTCACTGCTCCTAAAAAAGCACCGGCTGAAAAAGTTCCTGTTGAGCCTGCCAAAGCCGAAGCGCCCGGAAAAAAAGTCAAGGAACCGGAACCTGTAACTGAAATTCCCGTTGCTAAAACCGTTCCTGATCAGGCTGAAATAGCTGAGGTTGAAGAAGTTGAAAAGGAAATAGCAAAGATTCCCGAAGAAGAAGAAGAAGATAATTTTATAAAGCCCGAAATAAAAGAATTAGAGGTAAAAGTTTTAGGCAAAATTGATCTTGATTCAATGAATCAACGGACGCGGCCTCCTAAAAAGACAAAACAGCAAAAAGAAGAGGAACGCAAAGCCAAAATAGCTGCCCGTAAAAAAGAACAAGCCGAAACAAAGCCTGAGGGAGATATTGAATATGATGAAAACAAAGAACTGATTCAGGGAATCGAGGAAGAATCAGCTTTTGAAACAGACAGACTTGCAGGTCCTCCTGTGATTGGCAAAATCAGTCTTCTTCCACCCGATCAACGGATACTTATTGATGAAGAAGAACTTGAGAGAGGCAGAAGAAAGAAAAGACAAAGAATTAAAAAAGACAGCAGAAGGATTGATTTTGATGCTGGCGTTCAAAAAGAAGTATTTGAAGAAGATAAATTCGGTAAAAAGAAGAAAAAGAAAAAAGGATATCACTCAGAAATTAACCTTGAAGATGTTGACCGCCAGATTAAAGACACCTTTGCCCGATTATACGGTAAGGGAAAATCAAAAGGCGCAAAATACCGCCGTGAAAAACGCGATATAATCAGCCAGCGTATTCAGCAGGAAGAAGAACAGAAGGAAAAAGAAAAGAACATTTTGCGGGTTACGGAATTTGTTACGGTTAATGAACTGGCAAACCTGATGAATGTGCCTGTTAATGAAGTTATTGCTACCTGCATGACACTGGGTGTAATGGTTTCTATTAACCAGCGGCTGGATGCCGAAACCCTTGTGCTCGTTGCCGAAGAATTTAACTATAAGGTTGAATTTGTTACAGTCGAATTGCAGGAATCAATTAAAGAAGAAGAGGATGATGAAAAGGATCTCGTTCCCCGTCCTCCTATTGTTACCGTTATGGGCCATGTTGACCATGGAAAGACAAAATTACTTGACTATATCAGAAACACAAATGTTATTGCAGGTGAAGCTGGTGGAATTACGCAGCATATCGGAGCCTACAGTGTTGTGCTCGACGACGGAAGACAGCTGACATTTCTGGATACTCCCGGCCATGAAGCATTCACGGCAATGCGTGCACGTGGCGCACAAATTACGGATGTCGCCATAATTGTGGTTGCTGCTGATGATGGAGTCATGCCACAGACGGTGGAAGCAATCAATCACGCACAGGCCGCCGGTGTACCCATGGTTTTTGCTATCAATAAAATTGATAAACCAACAGCAAACCCCGATAAAATAAAAGAGGCACTTGCCAATATGAATATTCTTGTTGAAGACTGGGGAGGTAAGTATCAGTCGCAGGAAATTTCAGCCAAGACAGGATTGAATATATCTACATTACTTGATAAAGTTTTGCTCGAGGCCGAGTTGCTCGATCTGAAGGCAAATCCGAAAAAACGTGCATCAGGTACTATTATTGAGTCATCGCTTGATAAAGGGCGCGGATATATTGCAACTGTATTGGTTCAATCAGGTACATTACATATCGGCGATATCATGCTTGCCGGTTATCATTATGGCCGTGTTAAAGCGATGTTTAATGAAAGAGGTAAAAAAATTGACGAAGCAGGGCCTTCAACGCCGGTGTTAGTGCTCGGGCTCAACGGAGCTCCACAGGCAGGTGATAAGTTTAATGTGATGACAAACGAAAAGGAAGCAAAGGAAATTGCCATAAAAAGAGAACAGCTTCAACGTGAACAGGGTATCAGAACCCAGAAACATATTACCTTAGATGAAATCGGACGAAGAATTGCGATTGGTAATTTCAAAGAACTGAATATCATAGTTAAAGGTGATGTTGATGGATCAGTTGAAGCATTGTCAGATTCATTGATCAAACTTTCAAACGAAGAAATTCAGGTTAATGTTATCCATAAGGCAGTAGGACAAATATCAGAAGGCGATATACTGCTTGCTGCAGCCTCCAATGCTATTGTTATTGGTTTCCAGGTGCGCCCGTCAATGCAGGCAAGAAGGCTGGCCGAAAAGGAACAAATTGATATCCGGCTTTATTCTATTATCTACGATGCCATTAATGAAATTAAATCGGCAATGGAGGGTATGTTATCACCCGAAATTAAAGAAGAGATAACTGCAACCCTCGAAGTCCTTGAAACCTTTAAAATAACGAAGATTGGCACAGTAGCCGGCTGCATGGTTAAGGAAGGAAAAATTAAGAGGAGTTCAAAAGTAAGGGTAATACGTGAAGGTATTGTTGTTTATACCGGTGAACTTGCATCACTCAAACGCTTTAAGGATGATGTGAAAGAAGTTGTGAGCGGCCAGGAATGCGGATTAAATATTGAAAATTATAATGATATCAAGGTAGGCGATATCATCGAAGCATATGAAACCATAGAAATCAAGAAAAAGCTTTAATTAAACCGCGTATTTCATACACTTATAAAAATTCCCTGTAAAACTAATCTATAAATTTTCATTGCATGGCTGACCTGCAGCAACATTCGGCAATGATTAAATCAGAAGCTGCGAGACTGGGCTTTAGTGCCTGCGGAATTGCCAGAGGTACCTATCTCGAAAAAGAATCAGTGCTGCTGAAACAATGGCTAAACAACAAGTATCATGGTGCCATGCAATACATGGAAAATCATTATGAAAAAAGGGTTGATGTATCAAAATTAGTTCCGGGAACACAATCAGTGATAGTAGTACTCCTTAATTATTATACGGATAATAAACAAGAAAGTTCTGGAGTTCCTGTTATATCAAAATATGCTTTTGGAAGGGATTACCACGCGGTTGTCCGTCAAAAGCTGAAACTGCTTCTTCAGTATATAAATGATAAAATTGGCAAAACCAGCGGAAGAGCTTTCTCCGATTCGGCCCCGGTGATGGACAAAGTTTGGGCTGTGAAGGCAGGCTTGGGCTGGATTGGTAAAAACACAAACCTGATTACTCCACAGTACGGGTCTTTTTTGTTTATTGGCACATTGTTGATTGACAGGGTGTTACATTACGATAAGCCTATTGATGATTTATGTGGTAGCTGTATGCGCTGTATTAAAGCCTGCCCGACTAAGGCAATTGTTCAACCTTATATTCTTAACGCAAACCGTTGCATTTCCTACCTTACTATAGAATATAAGGGTTCTATACCAGAAGAATTCAAAGGAAAATTCAGGAATCGTATTTTTGGATGCGACATTTGCCAGGATGTTTGTCCATGGAATAAAACTGCAAAACCACACACTGTTTCAGAGCTTAGCCCTGTTCCTGAAATCATGAAACTATCAAAAGAAGATCTACAAAATTTGACTGAAGAACAGTTTAATATGCTTTTTCAGGATTCTGCAGTTAAAAGAATTGGTTATAAAGGATTTATGAGAAATATGGCATTTATTGCCTGAATGGCCTGCCAATGAAGAAAACATTATTTGTTGCTGGAACATTTTTTTATCTGAACAAATTCATTATATTTCAGAATATATAAATTTGTAAACGTTACAAGCAAAAAATACAGGATGGAGTGATTGTTTGTTATGATGAGACTGCCAATAATAAGCTTCATTTTACTATTTATCCACAACCTGTTAAATGTCAATGCACAGGGATTTAAACATTTGACTGTTGTTGACGGGCTTTCAGCAAAATGGGTAAGATGCATTCATCGCGATAAAACCGGATACCTGTGGATTGGAACCTCAGATGGTTTAAACCGATATGACGGAATTTCAGTAAAGGTATACAGGTTTTCCCTGAATGACTCCTCAAGTCTCAACCATAATTACATCACTTCTATTTTTGAAGACAGCAAAGGTTTTTTATGGATAGGTACTCAGGTGGGGTTAAACAAATATAATCGTGAAAAAGATTGTTTTCAGCGTATTTCTGCTATTCAGAATTATATAAGCTGTTGCTATGAGCTGCCAGATGGAATTTTTTATGTTGGTTCACCCGGGGGACTGTTTGTATATGATCCATCAACAAATAGAGCGCAGCAGGTAAACAATTATATCGGTATTGGAGCAATAGAGCGGGATCGGAATGGCACCTTCTGGTTAGGGACAAGAAATGGACTGTTTCATCTTGACACATTATCATACGCATTTAAACCGATTCATTTATCGGCTATTGAACCGGTAATTCGTTCAATGTATATTGATTCGGAAAATCAGTTATGGATAGGAACTGAAAATGACGGTTTATTTGTAATAAGTAATATGGAAGATTTGAGAAAGACATACAAAATAAGAAACTTCCGTTATGTTTCAGACAAATCTGAAAGCATCAAGCAGGGAATAATATATGATATTACTCAGGATGATCATAAAAATCTGTGGATTGGAATTGAAAATGGCGGCGTTAATATAATTACCTTTAATCAACTTAAGTCAGACAATCCTTCCTTTTTGCATTTTGAACACAATCCCTATGATATTTCAAGTATAGCCAATAACTCCATTCATTCGCTTTACCTTGACAGTCAGCATACCATGTGGGTTGGTACCTTTGGCAACGGGCTGAGTTATACTAATTCATTAATACAGAAATTTAACCATCATAAACAAATACTTGGGAACAGGAAAACCATAAGCAACAATTTTATTAATGCTATTTATGATGATGAGAAATATACATACATAGGTACCGAGCATGGTTTAAATGTTTATGACAAATCAAAAGGAATATTTTATACTTACACCCATGATCAAAAAAATCCGGGGTCAATAAACTCAAATGTGGTATTAACTGTTTTTCGCGATAGCAGAAAGAATTTATGGATAGGCACATATAACGGAGGCCTGAATTTGTTTAATGAAAAAACAAAAACCTTTGTCAGATATTTTCTAGGATTTGCACAACCCGCTTATTCAGGAAAAATCAATGTAACCAGTATAATTGAAAGCCATGATGGATTGTTGTGGATTGCTACAATGGGAGAAGGGCTGATCTCATACAATCAGACCACCGGCAAATACAATCATTACAGTTTTAAGGCAGGAATGAACGGAATTTCATGTAACTGGATTTATGATATTGCAGAAGACAAATACGGAAATATCTGGATTGCTTCAACTGAAGCAGTTGATGTCTTCAATCGTAAAAACAATATTTTTACAAGATATGTAAATAATGTCAATGATCCGTATAGCATCAGTTATAACGGAGCGCTTGTGGTTTTCAGAGACAGTAAGGATCATATCTGGATAGGCACAAGTAATGGACTAAATATTTATAACGATAAAAACAATACATTTCAGTATTATTCTGAAAAAGACGGACTTGCTAATAATACGGTCAAGGCTCTCTGTGAAGATCACCATTGCAATCTGTGGATTAGCACTAACCAGGGCATTTCAAAATTCATTAATGGGGCAAATTTGCCAGATACCCCTGTGTTTATTAACTATAACATAAGCGACGGATTACAGGAAAATGAGTTCAATATCGGTGCAGCTTTCAGAAATGAAGAGGGTTTTTTGTTTTTCGGAGGATTAAACGGTTATAATGTTTTTCACCCCGACAGCATTAAAGAAAATACTTACATACCTTCAATAGTATTTACTAACCTGCTGATTTCAAACAAAATAGTAAAGCCTGGTGATGAAACCGGAATTTTAACCAAGCACATCAGTTATACCGAAGAGATAAAGCTCAGGAAAAAATATTCTGTGTTTACCATAGAATTTGCAGCTCTGAATCTTGTTGCTCCTGAAAAAAACCAATATGCCTATTATCTTGAAGGATTTGAAAAGACATGGAATTATGTTGGCAATCAACATGCCGTAACCTATACCAATCTCAATCCGGGTAAATATGTATTTAGAGTCAAAGCTTCAAATAATGACAGATTATGGAATGAGGAGGGTATTTCACTTAAAATAACCATACTTCCGCCATGGTGGAAATCATTAGTTGCTAAAATAATCTATTTTATCATTTTCATATTCGCTGTTTACTTTTTCAGAAAATACACTCTTATTTCAGTAAATTTAAAGAATAAGCTCTGGCTTGAACACAAAGAGAAAGAACAAATTGAAGAGTTAGGCAGGCTTAAGCTTCAGTTTTTTACTAATATTTCACACGAAATTCGTACGCCGCTTACACTTATCATCGGACCTCTGAAGGAAATGATCAGGAAGGGAAGCAATTCTGGTGACCTGAATATAATATACAGAAATGCCTCAAGATTAAAAACACTGGTTGATCAGATTCTCGATTTTAGTAAAATCGAGAATCGTATGATGAAAATCCAATTGTCTGAAATTGACATTATTGAAACAATTAAAAATTCTATTGGTAATTTTTCCGATCTGGCTTTTCAGCAAAAAATCAGCCTGGTGTTGGAGTCTTCCTTTTCAAAATTAGTTTGTAAAACAGATATGGATAAAATTGATAAAATAATAACCAATATTATATCTAATTCTGTTAAAAATACTCCGGAACGGGGTATGATTAAAACTACCGTTTCACATGACACAAAATCAGGGTTATTGCATATTATTATTTCTGATACCGGTTGCGGTATTGCCCCCGGAGAGATAAAACACATTTTTGAAAGGTTTTTTACCTCAGTTAATACCTCTATTGTTAAACCCGGGACAGGTATAGGGCTTAATCTTACCCAAAAACTTGTTGAAATGCTGAATGGGGAGATTAATGTGGAGAGTGAAACCGGAAAAGGCACAAAATTTATTATTCAATTACCGGTTGATGTAATATATAAAGAAAATCAACCCTTATCTTTAAATCTGGTTGAAAGAAATAAAGAGTCACAGGATTTCAATAACAAACGAAGCCATTTAAAAAAGACAAATCATGAAAAAACAGTGCTGATAATTGATGACAACATTGAGATGTGCAATTATATTGCTTCATTTTTATCGGAACATTATAATATAATTATTGAAACTGATTCGGTTTCAGCATTGAATAAATTATCAGAATCAATGCCTGATATAATCATCAGCGATGTTATGATGTCCGGAATAGATGGTTTTGAGCTTTGCAGTAAAATAAAAAGTGACCTGAGATTCTGCCATATTCCTGTGATACTGCTGACAGCCAAAGTAACCACTCATGACCAGATAAGCGGTTACGAAACCGGTGCTGATGATTATATATTTAAACCATTTGAGGGCGAATTATTACAGGCAAGGGTCAAGAACCTGCTGGCAAAAAAGGAAAGCCTCCGTCGTCAGCTCATAGGAAGTGATTGTGTTATTAATTCTAAGACCAGGATAAGTTCGCTTGATTCAAATTTTATGGAACAAATTATGCAGCTTATCACAAAGCATTACAGCGATCCCGAATTCAATGTTAATCATATTATTGACAAAATAGGAATGAGCCGGAGTGTTTTTTACAGCAAATTTAAAGCCCTCTCAGTTCATTCAATCAATGATTTAATTACGGGGTTCCGTCTGAAGAAGGCTGAAGAATTAATACGCACAACAACACTTACCATAAGTGAAATAGCTATTGAGTGCGGCTTCAATGACCCTGCCTATTTCAGTCGTATTTTTAAGAATAAATACGATGTTTCTCCTACAGAATATAAAAAATCCTATTCAGATTGATTTTATTTAAGATTCGTCAATTAAAAAATCAGTTGACGAAGCCGGGTTTATTACTTCTGCTGATTTGGGACAAAAATCCAAGCTTTTAGGACTTAAATCCAACATGCAGTTGGACGATAAAGATAAATTTGAATTGATTATTAACCCAAATAAACTTATATGAAAAGAACACTAATTATTAAACTATTATGTGCAGTTACATTGATTACTGCATTTTCATTGCAACAGGCGGTTAGCCAGACGATCTGTTCGAGTCAGACTGGCACCAATAACGGTTTCTATTATTCATGGTGGACCGATGGTGGCGGATCGGCATGTATGACTCTTGGTTCAGCAGGTAATTACAGCGTATCATGGAGTAATACAGGTAACTTTGTAGGAGGAAAAGGCTGGAGTACTGGTTCTCCCAGCAGGGTAATCAGTTATAATGCCGGTGTTTTTGCTCCGTCGGGTAATGCATACCTATGTTTATACGGATGGACAAGAAATCCTCTGATTGAATACTATGTTGTTGATAACTGGGGTACTTACAGGCCCACAGGGACATATATGGGCACTGTAACTACTGATGGCGGCACTTACGATATTTATCGTACCCAGCGTGTTAATCAGCCATCAATTGATGGTACAGCTACTTTTTATCAGTACTGGAGTGTTCGTCAGTCAAAAAGGTCAACCGGAACCAACAATACCATTACCTTCCAGAATCACGTTAATGCATGGGCAAGCAAAGGAATGAATCTTGGATCAAGCTGGGCATATCAGATATTGGCTACAGAAGGATATCAGAGCAGTGGTAGCTCAAATGTTACAGTATGGGAAGGCGGAAGCAGCAGCGATGGAAGTAGTGGCGGAAGTACCACAAGCTATACAATTACCGTTAGAGCCCGCGGCACAAGTGGTGCTGAACAAATCCGCCTTATGGTAGGATCAACTACACTATCAACATGGACACTATCTACAAGCATGAGAGATTATTCAGCAACTACCAGCGCTTCAGGCGGTATTACGGTTCATTTTATCAATGACGCCAGCGGCCGTGATGTACAGGTAGATTATATTAAAGTAGGAAACAATACATGGCAGGCTGAAAATCAGTCAACCAACACAGGTGTTTATCAGAACGGGAAATGTGGAGGTTCTTATAGTGAATGGATGCATTGCAACGGTTATATCGGATTTGTCGCTTATAAAAGTACCGAGTTGATCACAGAACCCGACGGATCAGCTGAAAGTTTTAATGATATTTCAGTCTTTCCCAACCCTTCACTCGATGGCATAATTAATCTGCATCTGAATAACATACCCGGACAGATAACTGTTAAAATTTTTGATTTAAACGGGCAGGTTGTATTGGAAGACCATTTTTATGATATGACTGATATCAAAATCAATCATTCATTGAAACAAGGTTTGTACATTATAAACGTAATTTCCGGCGAAGAAAATTATGTAGAAAAACTTTTCATAAAATAGTACCCTAGTTTAGGTGATTAATTCTGGAGTCTGTTTCATTTATTGAAACGGCCTATGTTTTTTTATAAACATAATCACCAAAAATTGCTTATTTTTCAGCAATTCCCTGTAAACTTTCCAAAACAAAATCTAAAACTATTTTTTAGTCTCAATAACAGTAACTACAATATTTCGTTTTTCTCTCGGGCCATCAAACTCACATAAAAAAATATTCTGCCAGGTAGAAAGCCCTAATGTGCCGTTAATAATCGGTATGGTTTCGGACGGCCCGATAAGCCCCGATTTAAGGTGTGCATCACCGTTGTTGTCCTGATAATCATGCTGCCAGACTCCAGCCGGGATGAGTTTTCTAAGAAGGTTAAGTACATCATTTTGCACTGATTCGTCCCAGTTCTCCTGAATCATTATGGCTGCTGTAGCTCCCTGTACATATACGTTAGCAATACCTGTATTAATTCCCGATTTTGCTATAATCTGTTTAATCTGAGGTGTAATATCATACAACCCGTTTTGATTAAGTGTTCTTACTGTAATAATTTCCTGCATTGTAATTAATCATTAACTGATAAAACCTTTCTTCTGAAAAATAATGAACCCGGATTCGTCAAATGATTTTTTCAACTGGCGAATTTGGGATAATTCTGTTAATTTTGAAACAGGTAATTCATACTATGGATCAGTTTCGCACAATAGTTGAAATTCCCGAGGCATCATGCAAAATTAATCACAGATCAGTTATGATGTTTATCGGGTCATGTTTTTCTGATTATATTGGAGAAAAGATGCTTTATCATAAGTTCAATGCTCAGCTTAATCCGTTTGGCGTACTTTATAATCCGGCTTCCATTGCCGGAAATATTAACATTATCATTGAACAAAGGCTTTTTGAGCCTGAGGACCTGATTTTTCATAACGGCCAATGGATAAGTCTGAGCCATTATACCCGTTTTTCACATCCTAATCAGCAGGTTTGTCTCAACCGAATTAATCAGGGCATTAAAGAATCACATAAAATACTGGAAAAGGCTGATTTTCTTTTTATTACTTTTGGAACAGCATGGGTTTATACCTTTAATAATACAGGGCAAATAGCAGCAAATTGTCATAAAATTCCCGCCTCTGCATTCACACGCAGTCTTTTAAAACCTCAGGAAATTGTTGATTTATTCTCCGGTTTATTAAAATCAATTAAAAAATTTAACAATAAGCTGCATATTGTTTTTACACTCAGCCCGGTAAGGCATTGGAAAGATGGTGCTGTTGGTAATCAGCTAAGCAAATCTGTTTTACATTATTCGATTCAGGATATTATTAATAAAAATCCGGATACATCCTATTTCCCCGCTTATGAAATTTTTATGGATGAACTTCGTGATTATCGGTTCTATGCTGATGATATGCTTCATCCCTCGTCATTTGCTGTCGAGTACATATGGAAAAGATTTTCGGAAACCCTTATCGATGAAGAATCTTTTCCTCTGATGAAGGAAATTGAAAAGGTGATGCAGGCTGTGAATCACCGTCCTTTCAATCCCAACTCTTTGGAACATAAAAGTTTTTTAAGCAATAACCTGAAAAAAATTGAGCAACTTGAAGCAAAGTATCCCTTTCTTGATTTTAATCAGGAAAAAAAGTATTTCATTACAATTTTTTCGATTTTTCGCACATGATCA
>CAZBCB010000020.1:0-15788 GCA_964489905.1 uncultured Bacteroidales bacterium | reverse complement strand
TAATTGCAAAAATAAAATTTTGAGTTTATAATCAGCGAGAATTTGAAGGATAAAATAAAAAAGGCTGCCTGAAGAATTATTCAGACAGCCTCTTAGATTAATATCTTACTTTAATTATTCACATTTTAAGACCTGCTTGATCTGATATTCGGCAGCCTGCTGAAACTGGCCAACGGCAGCTTTTTTATAAGCTGCACAGGCTTTTGCCTTGTCTGATTTGTTTGAATATGCAATGCCAAGCTCATAATATATTTTTGCCTCTTTCTGAGGGTCATCCTGTTCATATTTTAATGCTTCATTACCTGCTGCAATGGCATCATCCCATTTTGAAAGTGAATTGTAAGCAGATGAAAGAATATAATATGCAGTAGCATTTTTTTCATCATAACTAATGGTTAATTTTGCAAAATCTACTGCTTCACTATATTTTTTCGCTGTTCTTGCGTTATTTGCTTTAATAAGATAATAATCCCTTCCGATAATATTCGCTGCCTCAAGTATTTTAGTATCATTCTGCAAACGGGCCAATTCAATGGTTTTATCAACATTCTTTTTGAACTGGCTCATATCATCATTTTTCTTGTAAATGCGGGCAAGATTATAATATGCTTTTGCATTATCAGGTTCAAGTTCAATAACTTTGTTAAATGAAGCAACTGCACCCGATATGTCATTATTATTAAATTTATCGTTACCAATCTGATAATAAATCTGTGGTATAATTTTATTTGCTTTTTCAGCAGTTTGCTGATCACCATATTTTGTTGCTATTTCAGCAGCTTTATTAAACTGGGGGATAGCTTCATCATACTTTTCTTCCTTTAATGATTTAGCTGCCTTATTGTAATAGAGTGTCGGTAATAGTGCTTCTGTTTGTATCCTTCTTTCTTCCCCTTCGTCTCCCAACTGATTGCATATTTCTATGCATTTTTCAAAATGCGCAATAGCGGCATCAATACTGTCAGCATTATTTGATAACACACCCTTATTGTATTCATTTATAGCATCTTCAAGCGTATTCTGGCCTTTTAAAATTAAAGGAAAGGCAGAAACCAGCAATATAATCAGACTTAAACTTACTTTTTTCATAAATAAAAAATTTAAATTTTTAATTGTGCAAATATAATAAGAACATTCAACTATTAAAATCTCATTACAATGACAAACAAATTCAATGCCATAATTTCTTTTTAGTGCAACAAACAAATTATGTATATTTGACTATTAAAACAGCTAATAATGTCAATAGAGTTGCAGCATGTTTCAAAGAAATTTGGTAACCAGAAAGCGCTGAATCAAATCTCTTTCTCGGTTAACACAGGTGAAATAGCAGGATTTATCGGACCCAACGGGGCAGGGAAATCCACAACCATGAAAATAATCTGCGGATTGCTTCATCCTGATGAGGGTAATGTATTTATAAACCGGAAAAACATAACCGAGAACTCAGCCGAAACTCGTCGCCTTTTGGGTTACCTGCCCGAGACCAATCCGCTATACCCTGAAATGTATGTTATGGAATACCTTTTATATGTTGCTGGTTTATACCAACTCGGGAAAAACAGCAAGAAGAGGATAAAAGAAATTATTAACATGACTGGTCTTGAAGCCGAAAAAAATAAAAAAATAGGTGCTCTTTCAAAAGGATACCGTCAACGTGTTGGAATTGCCCAAACTTTACTTCATGATCCGACTGTATTAATTCTTGATGAACCAACATCAGGTCTTGACCCGAATCAGATTTTAGAAATACGCAATCTAATTAAAGAAATTGGCAGGAATAAAACCATTCTTCTTTCAACACATATTATGCAGGAAGTTGAAGCCATCTGCGACAAGGTGATTATAATCAATAAAGGAGAAATAGTTGCTGACAGCAATACCCGGCATCTCCAGAACACAGAAAAAGAAAAATTTCAAACCATTCTGGTAGAGTTTAATGACAATCCTTCAGAGGAAGAAATGAATAAAATCAATGGGGCCGAAGAAATCAGGAAACTTAAAGATAAAACCTGGCTCATACAATCTTATGCCGATAACGATATAAGACCTGAAATATTTAGTTTTGCTGTGAAGCATAACCTGATTGTATTGTCAATGCACAAACAGGAGAAAAAACTTGAAGATGTTTTTCGTGAACTCACCAGTTGAATCAAATCATCTGATAATACAATTTCATGATACTATCCAATGATTTTATCAAAAAAATATCTTAGCTGAAAAAAACTATTCATTAATGATTGATTTATCTTTTTATCTTTACACCCTTGTTAAATTTTTAAAATTATTTTACACATGGCTTATTTATTCACATCTGAATCTGTTTCTGAAGGTCATCCCGATAAAGTTGCCGATCAAATTTCTGATGCCTTACTGGATGAATTTCTGAGAGTTGATCAAAATTCCAAGGTTGCCTGTGAGACACTTGTAACCACAGGATTGGTAGTTTTAAGTGGTGAGGTTCATACTTCGGGTTATGTTGATGTTCAAAAAGTAGCACGCGAAGTAATTCGAAAAATTGGATATACCAAAGCCGATTATATGTTTGATGCTGATTCCTGCGGTGTTATTTCATCCATTCACGAACAGTCCATGGATATCCGTCAGGGTGTTGAACGTCAGCATGAAGAGGACCAGGGAGCAGGCGACCAGGGGATGATGTTTGGTTATGCCTCCACTGAAACCGATGAGTATATGCCGCTTCCCATTGAACTTGCCCATGTATTGTTGCAGGAATTATCAAATATACGCCGGGAAGGCAATCTAATGCCTTATCTGAGACCCGATTCAAAATCACAGGTTACAATAGAATATGATGCTGACCGTCAGCCAAAATCTGTTCATACCATTGTTGTTTCCACCCAGCATGATGAATTTGCTTCTGAAAAAGCTATGATTGAAAAAATACGCTTTGATATTGAAAAAATCCTGATACCCCGTACCATAGAACGTCTGCCCAAGAGAGTACAGCTTCTGTTCAACAAGGATCTTATTTTGCATGTTAACCCTACAGGTAAGTTTGTTATTGGCGGACCTCATGGTGATACAGGTCTTACCGGCCGCAAAATTATAGTTGACACTTATGGAGGCCGCGGAGCACATGGTGGCGGTGCCTTTTCCGGTAAAGACTCCTCAAAAGTTGACCGTTCAGCAGCATACGCTATGAGACACATTGCTAAAAATATGGTTGCTGCCGGTATAGCTGACGAAGTACTTGTTCAGGTTGCCTATGCAATCGGCGTGGCAAAGCCTGTCGGTTTGTATGTCAACACATTCGGTACTTCTAAAGTGAAAATAAACGACTGGGAGATTGCTGAAAAAATTAATAAAATATTTGATCTTCGCCCTTATGCCATTGTTAAACGTTTTGGTTTAAAAAATCCGGTTTTCCTTGAAACTGCTGCATACGGACATATGGGACGTCCTTACCGGAAAGATAAGGTTTTTATATATGAAAATGGAAATTCAAACGGAGGTAAGCAGGTTCAGAAAGAAGCTGAGTTCTTTGCCTGGGAAAAACTTGATTATGTTGATATACTTAAACAGGAATTCAAAATTTGAAGAAAAATAACTAATTTATTATCTAATAAAATTAATTCCGTTTTCTGATGAATCAACCCAAAAAATTCGCCATTATTGGAGTCGGCGGATATATTGCCGTAAGGCATCTTAAGGCTATTAAAGATACCGGCAACATTTTGCTGGCTTCGTTAGACCCTTCCGACAGTGTAGGTATTATTGACAGTTATTTCCCCGACAGTCATTTTTTTGTTGAATTCGAGCGTTTCGACCGGCATATCGATAAATTAAGAAGAGCCGGCACACAGGTTGATTATGTAAGTATCTGTTCTCCAAACTACTTACATGATTCCCATATCAGGTTTGCCCTTCGTTCGGGAGCCAATGCAATATGTGAAAAACCGTTGGTATTGAATCCATGGAATATAGATGCACTGAAAGAATTTGAAGATGAATCGGGGAAAAAAATATTCAATGTATTGCAATTACGCCTTCATCCGGTACTGATTGATTTAAAAAACAAAATTGACCAATCAAAATCTGATAAGAAACACGATATTGACCTTACTTACATCACAAGCCGGGGAAACTGGTATTTTATTTCATGGAAAGGAGAACTGCATAAGTCAGGCGGCATTGCCACCAACATTGGCATACATTTTTTCGATATGCTGATTTGGATATTTGGAAATGTAAAAGAAAATATTGTTCATGTCTTACAGCATAACAAAGCTGCCGGATATCTTGAACTTGAAAAAGCCCGTGTACGCTGGTTTCTTAGCCTTGATTATAACGATCTCCCGATGAAGGTCAAGGAACAGGGGAAAAGAACCTACCGTTCTATTATTTTAGACAATCAGGAAATCGAATTCAGCGAAGGGTTTACCGACCTGCATACACAAACTTACAAGGAAATTTTAGCAGGTATAGGATTTGGTCTTAAGGAAGACAGGCCATCCATTGAAACTGTTTATGACATTAGAAATGCCAGTCCGGTAGGTCTTAAAGGAGAATACCATGAGATGTGCAAAAAAATAGTTTAAAAATTAATTCTAATCCTATGGCACAAAAAAAAGTTGCACTTATTACAGGAATCACCGGACAGGACGGGGCATATCTGGCTGAATACCTGTTGAAAAAAGGCTATATTGTGCATGGCACAAAAAGAAGAAGCTCACTTTTCAATACCGACAGAATTGACCATTTATATCTTGACCCGCATGTTGAAAACAGGAACTTTATGCTCCATTACGGTGACCTTACCGATTCAACAAACTTAATCCGTATTATTCAGGAAACACAACCCGATGAAATTTATAACCTCGCTGCCATGAGCCACGTGAAGGTAAGTTTTGACACTCCTGAATATACGGCTAATGCCGATGGATTGGGCACATTAAGGATTCTTGAGGCCATAAGGATACTGAATCTGACCAACAAAACCAGGTTTTATCAGGCATCCACAAGCGAACTGTATGGCCTTGTTCAGGAGGTGCCACAAACCGAAAAAACGCCGTTTTATCCCCGTAGTCCTTATGCCGTAGCAAAACTATATGGCTACTGGATTACCGTTAATTATCGTGAAGCTTATAACATTTTTGCATGTAATGGAATATTATTTAATCATGAATCACCCATCCGCGGTGAAACATTTGTAACCCGAAAAATAACCCGTGCTGTTGCACGCATTGCACTCGGATTACAGGATAAGCTATATCTGGGAAATCTTTCAGCCAAGCGCGACTGGGGCCATGCAAAAGATTATATCAAGGCAATGTATCTGATCCTTCAACAGGATAAACCAGATGATTATGTGATAGCTACCGGCATCACTACCGAAATCAGAGAATTTGTCAGGCTGGCTTTTAAAGAAGTCGGCATTGAAATTGAATTCAAGGGAGCCGGACCAAATGAAAAGGGTTATATTGCCAACTGCCATGACCCCAGATACCAGATTGAAAAAGGCAAAGAAGTACTTGCTGTTGATCCTCGCTATTTCAGGCCTACAGAAGTTGACCTGTTGATTGGCGACCCGTCAAAAGCAAAAGCAAAACTGAAATGGGAGCCAGAGTACGACCTGAAAGCACTGATAAAAGACATGATTTCAAGCGACATCAAGCTGATGCAGAAAGAATTATACCTTAAAAACGGAGGTTACCAAACTCTGAATTATTTTGAATAAAGAATAATACTTTTTTTGTAAATTTCAGTTTTCTAAAAAACAAAGAAAACATCTAATGAAAAAGTAAATAAAATCCTGTTTTTACCATGAAAAAAAACAGCAAGATTTATCTTGCGGGCCACACGGGTCTTGTAGGTAGTGCCTTAAAAAGAAAACTCGAAGAAAAAGGATACACCAATATCATCGGACGTACCATCAACGAACTCGACCTCACCAATCAGCAGGCAGTTGCTGATTTCTTTGAAAATGAGAAGCCTGAATATGTGTTGCTTGCAGCAGCAAAAGTAGGAGGTATTGTTGCCAATAATACTTACAGGGCGCAATTCATATACGAAAACCTTATGATCCAGTGTAATGTTATACATCACAGTTATATTAACGGTGTTAAGAAACTATTATTTCTGGGAAGTTCCTGCATTTATCCCAAACAGGCTCCGCAACCACTAAAAGAAAAATATCTGCTGACGGATGTGCTTGAATATACCAATGAACCTTATGCCATTGCCAAAATTGCCGGAATAAAGATGTGCGAAAGCTATAATATTCAGTATGGCACTAATTTTATTTCGGTTATGCCAACCAACCTTTATGGACCTAATGATAATTATGACCTTGAAAAATCACATGTTTTACCGGCCTTAATCCGTAAAATGCACCTTGGTAAATGCCTGATTGAAAACAACTGGGATGCCATCCGTTATGACTTCAATAAAAGGCCTGTTGAAGGCGTTGACGGAAAATCAACAGAAATTGAAATAGGTGAAAAACTTGAAAAATTCGGTATATTCAGACATGCCAACACAGGCTCGCCCGTTACTGTTCGCCTGTGGGGAACCGGCGCTCCCAGACGTGAATTCCTGCATTCTGACGATATGGCCGATGCCTGCATTTATCTTATGGAAAATGTTGATTTTAAAGATATTGTAAAAGAAAAATTTGCTGATAAAATTACATCACGCGATCCCAAAGTGGAAATCAGAAATACACACATCAATATAGGAACAGGACAAGATCTTACAATTAAAGAACTGGCATATCTTGTTAAAGAAATTGTCGGATTTGACGGACTTATCGAATGGGATACTTCAAAACCTGACGGAACTTTTCAAAAACTGCTTAGTGTAAAAAAATTGCATGAGCTTGGGTGGAAAGAAAAAATAACCCTGGAAGAAGGAATTAAGATGGTATATCAGGAATATTGCAGGTAAAAATTATCATTGAAATTAAGAATTTGTATTCAGTAAATTAAACGATTTTAAACTGATTCTGAGATCTCAATATTAAAAGGTTACTAATCCGGCTTATAAACAAAAATATTGTTAAATTACTCTTTAATATTAGCTCAATTTTTAAAATGAAAATAGCATCAATAAATATCCGGAATACTATCATTTTTACCGTTATTTTTATTTTGTGTCTTACATCCTGTACACACTATAAACAACTTGTTTATCTGAGAAATATTAATGCTGACAGCACCGTGAGTTTTTATCCGAAAACTCAGCCTGCCTATAAAATACAAACACGTGATATCTTATACATACGCATTTATACTTTTGATCAGGAAGTAAGTAACCTGATAAACCAGACTACAGGTGCCTCCCAGCAAAATCTCTTTCAGAATGAATCCAGTCTTTTCGTTAACGGATATACGGTAAATGACTCAGGTTTTGTTGAAATTCCTGTTCTGGGAAGAATTGCCGTAACCAATAAAACCGTTGATGAAGCCACTGATGCTATACGCGAAAGAGCAGGCCAGTACCTAAAGGATGCAACAGTAATTGTCAAGCTTGTGTCATTTAAATTTTCAGTATTAGGTGAAGTTTCTCGCCCAGGTACTTATCATAATTATAACAACCAGCTTACTGTACTCGAAGCTATCAGTATGGCAGGAGATATCACTGATTACGGAAACCGTCACAAGATTTTAGTTTTACGCCCTGATACCAAAGGCACAAAATCATTCAGACTCGATTTAACCGATAAAAATATCCTCACTTCTGATGGATTTTTTCTCTTACCTAATGACATTGTATATGTGGAACCTATAAAAAGCAAATCCTTTAAAATAAACATCCCAACTATTTCACTGGCCTTAACCAGCATTTCAACCTTAATCCTCGTCCTGAAATACATTGAAACGTTTTAGTAAAATATGGATTGTATAATGAACCAAAGAGATTGTTATTTAACCCGAATTCGTCAATTAAAAAAATCAATTGACGAATTCGGGATTATATATACCGCAAATTTATTACATTACTTCTCCTGTTGTAATTTTTACTATCTTTGTTAAAAACGGGCAGGATACCATGTATTACGTCCATAAAGATTATCTGGGCTCCTGGCTATGCATAACAAATTCAAACGGAGCAGTTGTTGAGGAGCAGAGCTTTGATGCATGGGGTCGTAGAAGAAATCCCAATAACTGGACTTATACAGGTATTGCCGGCTCATTTAAATTTAACCGTGGCTTCACATCTCACGAACACCTCGATAAGTTTGGCTTAATAAATATGAACGGCCGCATCTATGACCCGGTATTGGCGAGGTTCCTCAGCCCTGATAACTTTGTTCAAGCTCCCACTTATACACAATCATTTAACAGATACTCTTATTGCTTGAACAATCCTTTGAAATATACAGACCCGTCAGGGGAAAAGTGGAAGTGGTGGCAGGTTGCTTTATTGGAAGTGTTAACGGGGGGAGGAGTTTCTATTTCATCCACTGTTGCAGGGACAACGGTACTTACAACAGCTATCGGAGCACAAACTACTGCACAAACAATAGATTTGATGGTCAGTAGTACGAAAATGTCCATTAATATTGTTAAAGATATTATTAATCCTGGAGACCATATATATGAAGATGATAGTTGGATCTTTAAGGATATGCTTAACTGGCATAAAATTGAATTTGGTATGATAAATCAAACCAGGGATATGTTCAGGTATGATAAAAGTGCAACTGGTGAAGAAAAATTTATGCAAACTATTAATACTCTTTTTGGAGGCGAACTAATTCAAACATTGGTTGGAAATTCCTTTGCTCACTATCAAAATCTCAGTGGAAACATTGATCGTATCGGGTACTATCAAGGTCGAACAACAATACGGGTAAAAGACAATTCGTTTAAAGATTATAGAGGAGTTTCTCATGGACACTATATTTTTGGAGAGGGAATGGCTTTAAATCCAGACGATACAGAATACGACATTGATTTATTCGCTCATGAATATGGGCATACATATCAAAGTCGTGTTTCCGGCCCTAGTTAATACTTTAAATATGGTATTCCAAGTGCCAGAGGTGCCCAAAGAACTGAATATGATGCAAATTATCGGGCAGAAGAGAACCTTGGATCAGGACTATTGGATATTTCAAGAACAAAAATGTCTACACGGATTAACTTATGGCAAATGTTTCTCGGCCCATTTATATTATTTGATTAATAAAAAAAATTATTATATATGAAAACTTTAATTTATGTAATAATTGCATTTAAATTTTTATTAATGAGTTGTGATGAAGAAATGCAATATTCCTTTATTATTGAAAATAAAAGTAATAGTGATATAATTATCGAATATAAAGCAGTGGACGATGGCGTGGATAAAACATCTACCTTATCTGCTGAAACAAAGGACACTATATACACTTATTCAATAATTGAGGGAACTAAAATATATGAAAGAGAAATAAAAAATATTTTTTCTTATATCACTATTAGAAGCAATACAAGTTCTTCGAACAAAGATTATTTATCAAACGAGACTTGGGATTACACTGAAAAGTCAAATACTTATGCGATCTATTATCTAACAGTAGATAGTACTCATTTTGAATAAATAAAGGCTTTAAAAGTATAAAGCCTCGGGAAACCGGGGCTTTTTTACACGTGCTTATTCCAAAGTTCAAAACAAGAATCGTATCCACCCGGGGTCGGACCATGATGCAACCATGATTCATGCTGTAACTTCGGTTACAGGCAACCCTGGAACAATTAACAGTATTTCACAGAACATTGGTTATTATTCATTCAATAAAGTAAAATATATCGGACAGGGAGCAGATTCATTATATTTTTCTTGACTTGTCCCCGCAGAATTTAGTGCTGTTTTAATTGATTGATTATCAATGTAAATGTTTAAAAAAAGAGTATTTTTACTGCACTAAGGCACTAACTTAAAAATGAGAATACGGGTTGTAAAAACGACTTCTAATGCGAAAGCTGTTCAAGTAGTTAGTTTTCAATATAATAAAAGAGTTATTCTTAAGCACATTGGGTCTGCTCATTCAAATGAAATGTTAAAGAAGCTAATGATACTTGCCAATGAATGGATAAAGGATTACACCGGTCAACTATCTATTTCGCCTGATTCAAATCCCAATAATGTTTTACATATTAACCACAACCCATTTATATGCATAAAATACCATTTATTGACTAATCTCGGATAATTCGAGATTAGTCAATAGAAACACAATAAATATTTTAACATGTTATTTCTATTGACTTTCCCGACAAACAAAATTTTACTTTCCGAAATTCCGGAATGATAGATTTTGTTAGTCGATTCGTCAATAAATTTTTCTATTGACGAATTTGGAATTATATAAAATACTTAACAAATACTATACAAACAGGTAACATTTTACTACCCTCAAGACCTGTGTTTGTTTCTACTTTTGAATAACCAATAATCTTTAATAAGAAAACTAACTTACTAATTATGATGAAAAAAATGTTTACTATTTTTAAAAACAGGCAATACTCTATTAATCTTTTTAAAACATTGATTGCAGGAGTATTGCTTTTTATGCAATGTCCGCTAAGTTATGCCAATAATAAAGTGGTATTGCAGGATGAAATTAAACAAGTGACAGGTATTGTCACCGATGCTAACACAGGTGAACCACTCCCCGGTGTGTCTATTCAGGTGAAAGGAAAAACAACAGGAACTGTAACTGATCTTAACGGAAATTTTTCGTTGAGTGTTTCCGCGAAAGATATTCTCATTTTCAGTTATATCGGATACCTCAATGAAGAGATTGAAGTTGGTACACAAGACAAAATAAACCTGAAATTGATACCTGATATCATTGGTCTTGAAGAAGTTGTTGTATTAGGCTATGGGGTTCAGAAGAAGAAACTGGTAACAGGAGCCACCGTGCAGGTTAAAAATGAGGACCTGTTAAAAAACAATGTAACCCGTCTTGAGTCATCATTACAGGGACTAACACCGGGATTGGTTATTGTTAAAAAATCAGGTCAGCCCGGCTCGGATTTTAATATTAATATTCGCGGGATAGGTTCAGTTAACGGCAGTACGCCTCTTGTACTTGTTGATGGTGTACCCGGCGACCTGAACTTAATCAACCCCTCCGATGTTGAGACCGTTGATATCCTTAAAGATGCTGCTTCGGCGGCTATTTATGGAGCACGTGGTGCCGATGGTGTAATCCTGATTACTACAAAAAAAGGCAAAGCCGGAACACCGCTGCTAACGTATGATTTTTATTATGGAATTTCAAACGCCCCCCGTAAAATTGATATGCTTAATGCTCAGGAATATGCCCTGATTATGAATGAACAATACCGGAATGTTTATCCTACCGGAACCAGAATCCCGTTTACTCAGGCAAAACTGGATAGTATTAATAATCTCGGCCATACCGGAACCGACTGGCAGGAAGAAGCGTATCATAAAAATGCACCTACACAAAGCCATTACCTTGGCCTTACAGGAGGTAATGAAAATTCAACCTATTCTATATCATTATCTTATTTAAGCGAAGATGGCATATTCGATTACAAAAATAAATCAAACTATGAAAGGCTTGGCTTCAGAATTAATTCTGACCACAAAGTAAACAAATACATTCGCATCGGAGAGAATCTGACCTATGCACACAGAAAAAGACGTGGCCTTGGAGTAGGCAATATATATGATAATTTTATGAGGACAATTTTATCAGCAAGTCCGTTAATTGATGTTTATGACCCCAATGAACCCGATGGTTTTGGCCGGTCACATTTTTACGAAGAACAGGTCAATCCGATTGCTGTCATGAACTATTATTATAACAGCATTAACAAATATGATGATATAATTGGTGATGTTTACGTCGAACTGGAATTTATAAAAGGTTTAAAATTTAAAACTGATTTTGGTGGCAGCATTTTCTTCGAACATACTTCCAGTGCAACAGATACTTTTAAAATAACATCACAAAATTATAACCTTGTGCCAGATTACCGGCAATATATGGAAAGACGTTTTTCATACAACTGGGACAATATTTTATCATACGAAAAAACTATCGGAAAACACAATTTACTGGCTATGGTGGCCATGAATGTGCAGGATAACTGGAGGTTTAATGAAGATATAAATGCTAATGCCTTTCTCATTCACCCGAATCTTGATCCTGTTATTTCAAACATTTCTTTACAAGCCGATATAATAGGAGATACTGTTTATGTAAGCGGTGATTATGGCAAAACTGACAGTCGTTTTTCAACCCTTGGCCGGTTAAGTTATAACTTTGATGAAAAATACCTGTTTACTGTTTCCTTTCGAAGGGATGGCTCTTCAAGGTTTGGTAAAAACTACCGTTATGGTAATTTTTACTCCGTTTCAGCAGGATGGGTTGTAACACGTGAAAAATTCCTTGAAACACCAGTATGGCTTGACTTTCTGAAAATACGGGGAAGCTGGGGACAAAACGGTAAAGAGCCAAATATGGCCGGCAGAGCTCTGGCTACCGTTGGATCAAGTCAGAGATCATATTCTTTCGGTAATGGGTGGGAAACCGGTATATCACCTGATGTAATGCCCAACCCAAATTTAAAATGGGAAGCATCAGAACAGATTAATGTTGGATTTGACGCTCGTTTTCTTAAAAGTCTGAGTTTTACCTTCGACTGGTACAAAAAAACCAGCAAAGACTGGATTGTACCCACTACCGTTGCCGGAATATCAGGCATTGCAGGTATAAGTAATGTTAATCCTTATGTCAACGGTGGCAATGTAAAAAATACCGGTATTGAATTTGAACTGGGCTATAATAAAAATATAGGCATGGTGGCGCTTGATATAAGAGGCAACATGGCATTTAATAAAAATAAGGTTACTGAAGTACCGGGTGAAATTATTCACGGCTCAGCAAGTGTGTTATACAATGGATCCGACGAGTTTTACAGGGTTCAGGAAGGTTATCCGATAGGTTATTTCTGGGGTTATAAAACAGATGGGCTTTTCCAGACAATGGAAGAAGTAAACAGTTATATCAATTCTGAAGGGAAGCTTCTCCAGCCTGCAGCTGTTCCGGGTGACGTAAAGCGTGTTGACCTCAACGGGGATGGCATTTTAAGTGATAAAGATAAAACCATGATAGGGGATCCGAATCCTGATTATATTTATGGATTTTCAATTAATGCTGCTGCAAAAGGTTTTGATTTTTCCATAAACTTTCAGGGAGTTGCCGGGAATCAGGTAGTTATGTGCTATCGTGCTGAAGAACGCACTTATTTTAATTACACCTCTGATATTCTTGATAGGTGGCAATGGGTTGATAAAAACCAGAACGGCATTATTGAAGCCGGAGAAGGGACTTCAAAAACTATTCCCAGGGTAACCGGCGGTTCTGATAAAAATCAAAACTGGCGCAAATTCAGCGATTTATACGTACATGATGCCGGATTCCTGAAGATAAAAAGTATAAACATCGGCTATGACTTTGCAACAGTAACAAAAAATTTTCCTGTAAAACAATTCAGGGTTTACTTTGCAGCAACCAACCTGCTAACCTTAACCAAATACAAAGGTCTTGATCCTGAAGTTGGTTATGGCTCTTATTACGATTCATCCGGGCGACTGGTAGATGCTTACGCTTCAGGTGTTGACCTGGGATTTTATCCCTCTGCCCGAACTTATTTAATTGGCTTAAATGTTAAATTTTAAAATTGAACATCATGAAAAAACTAATTATATTGCTCACGCTTGCTATAATCGTTATTAGCTGTAGTGAGGATTTCCTCGAAAGGTACCCGCATACCTCTCTGGTAGTTGAAAATTTTTATAAAACTCCTGCTGATGCCTCACAGGCACTAACTTCTGTGTATAATATGTTGCTTCGTGATGACTGGTGGAGTGCTTTTCTGATGTCTGAAGCTTCATCTGACAACTGTTCAGGAGGAGCCGGAACAGGCGACGGGGGTGGTTATCAGCGATGGGACAGACATCTTCAATCTCCTGAAGCCAACGCCAATCAGGAAATCTGGAGAACTTATTTCGGCGGCTTATACAGAGCTAACATATATCTTGAAAATGAAAAACTAGTTAACTGGACGGGTAAAGAAAAATTACAGAAACAATATCTTGCTGAGGCACGATTTCTGAGAGCTTATTTTCATTATTACCTTACCCAGGTTTTCGGAGAAATACCTATTATAGATCATCCGCTTGCTCCTGGTGAGATACCTGCAAGGTCAAGCGCAGAAGATTTATATAAGTTCATTATTGAAGACCTTAAATATTGCGCACTAAATGGCCTTTCAGCTCCCTATGGTCAAATGGAAGCCGCTAACTGGGCAAGGGCAACCAAATGGGCTGCTGAAGCTTTGCTGGCAAGAATTTATTTATTTTATAACGGTTATTACAACGATGCAACTATTGGCGATTTTACCATCGACAGTGCCCGTTATTATATTGATGATGTAATCAATAACAGCGGCCACGACCTGGTACCTGAATTTGCCAGCCTCTGGAAAGTTCCTTCCATTTCCGAACTGGGGGATTTAAGCCAATATGCAGGTGAAGTTAATCCTGAAGTAGTTTGGTCAATTAGATTTGAATCAACCGGCAATCCCTCACAGTGGCTTCAGAGAATGATAGGCCCCCGCGGAACAAATATTGACCCTTATGGGCAAGGATGGGGAGCCATTCCTGTTTTGCCTACGTTATGGAATAAATATAATAATGCTGATAAACGTAAAACAGCTACTATTTTGTCATGGGATGATGAAGGAATAGTATATAATTATGTTGCCCAGCAACAGGCTCAATATACAGGTTATAACTCTAAAAAATATGACCTTGTTTCAATCGGTGGCCAACCTGAAGTAAGTGACTGGCAACAGAATGGTTCTGAAGATTTTATCATTATAAGATTTGCCGATGTTCTTCTTATGGGTGCTGAATTGCACCTGCTTACCGGCGATAACAGCGGTGCAGTTTCATATTTTAACCGGGTCAGGACAAGGGCTTTTGGTAATGACAGCCATAATCTTTCATCTGTTACTATAGATGATATAATGAATGAACGCCAGCTTGAACTGGCTTGTGAAGGTTTACGCTATTGGGATATACTACGCTCATGTAAGGGTGATTTTTCAAAACTTGTCAGCATTCTTACTTACGTTGACGAATCAGACGGAGGCGATTTCTCACAAACAGCCGACGTTTACAGCCTCGATGTTGACGGAAATAACTTTGTTGCTTCAAAAGGACTTTTCCAGATTCCGCAAAATGAACTCGACCTGATGAAAGGTATTATTGAACAAAACGAAGGGTTTGAATAACAAGTAAATAATAGTAGTACATGAGGAGAAAGCTTTTTCCGGCTTTCTCCTTTTCTTTTCTGACTGATGAATATCTTAAAGACAGTCATTTTATATATGAGATTAGTCAAAAGAAACGCAATAATTATTTAAACATGCTGTTTCTTTTAACAAATTTGGGATAAAGAAAATAACTGATATAGCAATCACTGAAAGCCTTGATTAACAAGTATATCAGATTAAATAAATAATCCTTATGGAAAGAACATTATTATTAATTCTCTAACTTTAAAACAATTTTTATTTAAGCGGTGCCAGTCTGTACATAAGTACATCATGCCCTCCTACTGTTGATTTTAATGGTTTACGTGTAGTACCGTTCTCTTTTTTAAGCCACAGATTTCTTATACCGAACTCCTTTTGGCTTAAATCGTAAACCATACCTGAAAAATCATCTATAAAAATATACTTCGACCAATCAAAATTAATTTCCCGGGCTACCTTGCCACGGTTCAGAAAACA
>CAZBCB010000019.1:0-16011 GCA_964489905.1 uncultured Bacteroidales bacterium | reverse complement strand
TTTTAATACCCCGGATTCTGCTGTAGTTTTCCATCAGATGCTTCAATAGCTGTCTGGGGAATTGGTATAAGCAATGCCGTTTCGGGCGATACATAGTCTTTGTTTGTTTTAGGAAGAAGAAAAGTTCCGAAGCGTATCATATCCTGGCGGCGATGGCCTTCCCAGTATAGTTCTCTTCCCCTTTCACGAAGAATGTCAATCAGTTCGATGCTTGAGAGCAGCGGTGCTTTACGTTTTTCTCTTATTTCATTTACTATATCCAGAGCATCATCCATATGCCCTGTTCGGGCAAGGCATTCAGCCTTCATTAACAAAGCATCGGCATACCGCCAGATTATAAAGTCATTTGGTACCCGCCTGATATTGACCGGTTTATTACGGGGGGCATATTTTAAAACCCTTACTCCCTGTTCTTCTGTAGCACCATCGAGCGGACACTCGAATGTAAAATTTAACATTGAACCTCCTCTGGTTTTCAGGGCATTTCCATTTATATCATATTGCTGACCGTAATTGAATCCGTTTACTACCGCCATAACAGGATAAATCGTGCTATCAACCCAGCGGACATCGGTTGCTGTATCCGTTCCGTTTATCCAGCATTCATTTAAATAGCCTTCCGGTGCCATACATCCATTCCAGTTAGAGGCAAAATCACCCATAAGCTTCTGGTTGTAATGAAATGTATGCTGCACCCATATCACACGGTCATCCAAACCATAATCATCGCCGTCATCAAGAACTGCAACAAATATTGCTTCGTCATCTGATTTCCTGTAGTTCAGATGATTATCCGGCCCAAACATGGCAAAATAATTCTCAGCCAGCTGATAATTTCCCGGGTCTATAATCTGGTTAAGATATATCAGTGAGGAATCGTAACCAGCCTCGTTTACATATACTTCCTTATTAAGATACATTTTGGCAAGAAACATAAGTCCGGCATCGCGGTTAGGTACGCCATAATCGGCAATGCTTTTTTCGGGCATATCATTGATTATAGCTTTTAAATCATTCACAATGAAATAGAATGCTTCATTACGGTTGAAATACTCGGGATTAACTGTATAATCTGTACTGAAAGGGTCGCGGTATGGCGAAACACCATATAAATCAATAAGGCAATACATATAAAAATCTCTCAGAAACCTTAGCATTGCCCTGTATTCTTTTATCTTATCCAGCACATTTTCTTCAGTACCCAGTACTGATATGCCAAAATTAGCAGCAGCAATACCTTCATTCAGGATATTCCAAACCTGAATAACGTCTCTGTGGTTTACTGTCCATGTATGGAGCCATTGTTGCTGCCACACTCCACCATCAAGCCAGTCAGTGCCACGTGTAGGAAAACACAATTCGTCTGAATTAGCTTCCTGCATTCCCCAGAATGTTTCTCTATGCCAGAGCCCTCTTAACTGACCCAATGCCGGAGCTATTAAATTAGGTACCAACGTCGGATCCTGCAACAGTACATCAGATGTGACCTTGTCTCTTGGAATTTCTTCAAGATCAGTACATGATGAAAAAATCAGACTGACTGCAAATATTAGTGTCAGGCTATATTTTATTTTATTGTTTTTCATGGTTTTGATGTTTAAAAAATTATATTGAAACCAAACATAATTGTACGTGCTTTGGGATAATTGGTGATATCAATACCTAATGCACGTACTCCGTTCATATCAACCGATGATGAGACATCGGGGTCATATCCGCTATAGTTCGTAAGAACAAATAAATTTGATCCGGATATATAGAGCCTTGCATTCTGAAACCAGTCAAATTTTTTAATCCTGAAATTATAACCAATGGTTGCACTGCTTAATCGCAGATAGGAACCATCCTCAAGGTAACGGTCTGATACTTTTGTGGAATTAGTATAATTAGCTTCATCGGAAACAAAGTTACGAAGAGCGTTTTTTGATTGCCTCAGGTTCGATTTGTCGAGCAATAATGCTGTATTGTTAAAAACCTTGTTTCCAATGACAGCATCAATAAAGAAACTCAGATCAAAGTTTCTGTACTGAAATGTATTATTAATTCCCCATGTACTTAAAGGAAGTGCCGAGCCCAAAAACAACAAAGAATCTCCTCCCCTTGCTTTGGGTGTATAATATATACGTCCGTTTCTTCCAATTGAATCAACCTGGTTCATATAAAATGAAGCCATTGGTTTACCATTGGCATAAGCCTGGGCATAAGCACCTGTTAATCCCTGTCCCTGAATCCTGCCAGTGGGTATAATTGAAGCATCATCATCTAAAATATCTTCAGCACGGTTATTAATGGATGTGAAATTATAGCTGAGATTCCAGGTAAAATTATTTGTTTTAATTACAATAGCATCAATTCCCAGCTCAAGTCCGTTATTCAATATATAGCCTTTGTCGAGGTTAGTAATAAAAGTACTTGTGGGAGATAAAGGTTTGGTAGGCTGTTCCAGCAACAAATCGGTCGTCTTTTTGCTGAACAAATCAATTGTAGCCGAAAGCCTTCCTTTTAAAACGCTTACATCTAATCCTATATTGGTTGATGTTGTTGTTTCCCAATGTAAATCAGGCTGAGGTGTTTTATCGATACGGAAACCCGTAACAGGATTATTGTTGATTAATGCGGTTGAACCAGGATCGGGGCGCAATAAGAAGACAGAATTATCTGCACCTATTTCAGAATTTCCTGTTTTACCCCAACCCACTCTTAGTTTTAGATTACTGAAAAAATTTAAATTATTAATGAAGTCTTCCTGTGAAAGCCTCCATGCAAATGCAAGAGAAGGAAAATTTCCGTATTTTGAATTGGAACCGAATTTTGATGATCCGTCACGCCTGAAAGTGGCTGTAAATAGATATTTTTCATTCAGATTATAATTTATTCTGCCGAAAAACGATTGTAATTCCTCAAGTGTATTTCCCCAGGAGTATAATTGTCTGAAGGCAGGATCGCCTTCCTGCATCTGATATACATAATCTATTTTATCAGTGGTAAAATATCCGGCCTGCTGATTATATCCTGTTCTGTTAATATTCTGGTAAGAGTATCCTGCCATCAGGTTTAGTGAGTGATTTTCGATATTTAAATTATACGTTAATACATGTTCTATCACCATATTCTTAAATTCATTTGTGTTAATCTGCCCGCGGCCTCTTTCAGAACGCATATATGAAAGCTGCTGGCTCTGTGTAATTTTTCTGACTGCCGAGGTATAATCAATTCCCAGATTCATTTTATAGGAAAAGAATTTCAAAAATTTTAAAGTGGCTGATGTTCCACCCAGTACGCGTGTTGTTCTGGTAATATCTTTTGTGTATTCAAGCATTGCAACCGGATTTCTTTCTTCAGATGAAGCTGTCTGGAAAGGCACACCGGTGGAATCATATACGGGCCATGTAGGATTGGTTTTAAGTGCATTTAATAATAAATCGCCCTCAAAACCTGTTGTGCCAACCGGAACCCTGTTTTCCAGTGTCTGTGATGCTGTAAGATTAACATCTACCAATAAATAATTTTTCAGTGCCTTCTGGGTTAGATTAATCCTTCCAACATATTTTTCAAGAGATGACTTTTTGATAATTCCCTCCTGGTCGAGATAATTAAAGGATACTCTGTATGAGTTCTTTTCAGAGGCACCTGATAAGGCAATATTATGTGAATGGCTTAAGGCAGTTCTGAAAATCTCATCCTGCCAGTCTGTTTTATGACCATAATGGTTTTCATTATTCAGATTATAATTTAATTTATTAACCCTTACATCCAGCCATTCATCAGCACTCAGCACATCAAGTTTTTTACGAAGTTTAGCTAAACTCAGGTAAGTTGAATATTCAAGATTTGTTTTACCTTCTTTTCCTTTTTTGGTAGTAATCAGAACCACCCCGTTAGCTCCTCTTGCTCCGTAAATAGCTGTTGCTGATGCATCTTTCAGAACGTCTATGGCTTCAATATCATTACTATTTAAAAAATTAAGCGGATTTGTGGCCGGTGCACCACCCAGACCGTTAGCTGAAACCCCACCGGGCGATATAGAGCTCATATCAAGCGGAACACCGTCAATAACATATAATGGTTGCTGTCCTGATCGTATGGTACTTGCACCACGTATGCGAATCTGAGCGGCAGCACCTGGTTCTCCGTTATTCTGTGTAATCTGCACGCCCGGAATACGTCCCTGGATAAGTTGTTCAGGCGTAGCAGCGCTGATTTTATTAAAATCATCTTCCTTAATGGAACTGATTGCACCTGTCAGGTCACTTTTCTTTGATATGCCGTAACCTACTACCACAACTTCATCAAGTTTCATTAAATCTTCTTCAAGTGTAACATTTATGACGGCTGATCCTTTGACAAAAATTTCCTTGGTGCCATACCCAACAAAAGAAAAAACAAGTACAGCATTTTCATCAGGCACATTAATTGAATAATTCCCGTCAACATCAGTTGTTGTACCGGTAGTTGTCCCTTTAACAACCACGCTGGCTCCGGGAAGTTCCTCACCGCCAGATGAGGTAACCTTGCCGGTGATGGTTTTTGCCTGCGGATAGGCTATTGCCTGCAGGAAACAAAATAGTAACAACAATACTATTTTGTAAGGTTTAATAATAATATTCATAGATACATTTTTTAGGTTAGTATTCATTGTTCATTTTTTATAAAAGTTATTAAGAATTTCTCACAATTTCTAATTGTGAATTACCTTTAATCTGATATTCCTTCTCATATACAAGCAGATGAACCTGATTTGAGCTTTCATTACTTATCACCACGGTGTTTCTGCTGACTTCAACTTTTAGTTGTGATTCTCTGTATAAAATTTTAAAAGAATAAAAACTCCAGTTGGCAGGTATCTGAGGATAAAATGAAAGCATGCCGTTTTTTATTCTTTTCCCGGCAAAGCCTTCAACCACTGACATATAAGTGCCTGCCATTGATGTAATATGCAATCCTTCGTGTACTTCATGGTTATAGTCATCAAGATCAAGTCTTGATGTGCGTAAATAAAGGTTATAGGCCAAATCTATTTTTCTTATCCTTGCGGCCAGAACAGCATGAATGCAGGGAGAGAGTGATGACTCATGAACCGTTCGTGATTCATAGAATGTAAAATTTCTTTCAATTGTTTCAGTATCATACTTATCTTCAAAAAGATAAATACCATGAAGCACATCAGCTTGTTTAATAAAACATGAACGCAATATCCTGTCCCATGACCATTTCTGATTTAAAGGGCGCTGTGACGGGTCGAGGCGGGTAACTTTCATCTGTTCTTTGTCCATATAGCCGTCCTGTTGAAGAAATACACCTTCAGGTTCATAGTAGGGAAAATACATTTTGCTGATAATATCTTTCCAGCGCGCTATTTCCTGAATTTCCTCAAAGTCCGTACTTTTCTTAATGCTTTCATATTTTACCGGATTTGTTTTTTTGGCAATGTCAATTGAATCTATGGTATATTCAAGTGTCCATACTGCAATAGTGTTGGTGTACCAGTTGTTATTAACATTGTTTTCATATTCATTAGGGCCAGTAACCCCCAGAATAACATACTTCATTTTTTCAGCTGACCAGTTAACCCGTTGGCTCCAGAACCTGCTTATGGCAATCAGTACTTCAAGACCGTAATCGATAAGATACTGAATATCGCCCGTGTGCCTGATATAATTGTATATGGCAAAAGCAATGGCCCCGTTGCGGTGGATTTCTTCGAATGTTATTTCCCATTCATTATGACATTCCTCACCGTTCATAGTAACCATGGGATATAAGGCAGCTCCGTTGCTGAAACCAAGCTTTCGTGCATTTTCTATAGCCTTTTCCAGGTGCCTGTATCGATATAATAATAAATTCCTTGTGACAGAAGCAGGTGCAGTACAAAGAAAAAAAGGAATGCAAAAGGCTTCGGTATCCCAGTAGGTTGACCCTCCATATTTTTCGCCTGTAAAACCTTTTGGCCCGATATTGAGCCGGGGGTCATCGCCTCGGTATGTCTGATTCAGATGAAATATGTTAAACCGTATACCCTGCTGAGCATCATCATCACCTTCTATGATAACATCGCTGTGTTCCCATATTCCAGCCCAAATTTTTCTATGATCGTCAAGCATCTCACTAAAACCTTTCGCTGCTGTTGCTTTTAATGTATTTTTTGTATCAGATAATAAATCTTCCTTTGAATGATTTAAAGAGGATAATACTGCAACATACTTAATTATTTCAAGCTGACTTTCTTTTGGCAGATGGATTGACCATTTTGTTTCAGCATAGCCCGATTCAGTGTGATTAACTGATTTTTCTTTTATTTCGGTTCCGTTTATGTAACTCACGGTATGCATTCCGCATGCTACATCAAATTCGGTTTTTAAGGTACGTGAGATAATATAACCATGATTATCTTCAGCTTCATTATAAACCTGAGTCCAGAATACCTCATTCCAGTTAGCATCTTCGTTAACTACATTGCCATCAAGATATGGAGTATACTCAATCTCAATGTCCTTATTAAGCGCAACAATACAATAGCGAATCAATCCCGTTTCAGGTGCTGCCATGCTCAAAAAGCGAAATGCCGATACTTTTACTTTCACACCTGACGGAAGTTCAGCAATAAAGTTTCTGCTGAGTGTACCCTCTTTCATATTAAGGATACGCTTGAATTCGGTTACCTTACATCTGGCAAGATCAAGAATTTCGTTGTTAACGCTTATTTTTATGCCAATGAAATTCGGGGCATTTAAAACCTTTGCAAAATATTCGGGGTAGCCGTTTTTCCACCAGCCGACCTTGGTTTTGTCAGGATAATAAATTCCGGCTATATAGGTACCCTGAAGAGAGCTTCCCGAATAAGTTTCTTCAAAATTAGCCCTCTGCCCCATTTTGCCGTTTCCGAGACTGAATATACTTTCAGAGGCTCTTTGCCTCGCCGGGTCAAAACCCTCTTCAATAATACACCATGGATCAGTATGAAGATATTTATTCATTTTCTATCAGCCTTTTTTATCTTTAACAAACAAGGTAATAATGCCGGCCAGTAACATTGAGAATCCGCCAAGCACAAGAGCATAAATGGCCTGACCATTAAAAACATGTCTAACCAGTGCACCCAATATGCTTGCTGCCAGTATTTGAGGGATAACAATGAAAAAATTAAAGATACCCATGTAAACACCCATCTTGTTGGAAGGCAATGCTCCGGTAAGTATGGCATAGGGCATGGCCAGAATACTTGCCCATGCAAATCCTATTCCCAGTTCTGAGAAGATCAGATAATGCGGGTTCCGGATAAAAATAAAAGAAATAAGCCCCAGGCCTCCGAAAGAAAGTGCAATAAGGTGTGTAATCCTGCGATTTGTATATCGTGCGATTATGGGTAATAAAAATGCTACCAGAGCAGCAAAACCATTGTAAAAAGCCATTAAAACCCCAACCCAGTCTGCCCCATCATTATATAATTTTGAGGTGGTATCGCTTGTTCCGTAAATATGACCGGTAACTGCGGGGGTGGTATATATCCACATGGCAAACAGGGCAAACCATGAAAAAAACTGTACAAATGCAAGTTGTCTCATTGTTCCAGGCATGTGAAACAAATCTTCCATCACCTCCACCAGACCATTTTGCTTACCTTTTTTTAAATAAAATCCAGTAATAAGTTGAATAAAACCAAATACAAACAGTCCAACCGAAAGAATGTACAACTCTTTTTCAAGCCGAAAATGGTATAACAAATAAGAAGAAAAAATACCAGCCAGCATCCATAGGACACTGTTTCTTAAGTATTTAATTTTTTGTGAATATGATTGCCTGTGTATGTCGGCTTCATTTGATTTTAAGGGATTATTTTTTTCAAATGCCGCAAGTTGTTCAGGAGGATATTCTTTTGTCCTGATTACTGTCCATAACACAGATAAAAGAAAGACCACCCCACCAATATAAAAACTGAATTTCACAGAATCGGCAATATGGCCTTCAGGAGCCGTATTATTGACCATAAGCCAGTTGGTCATTGCATAAGTAAGCAGAGAGGCAATTACTGCACCCAAACCAATAAAAAAGCTTTGCATTGCAAAGCCTGTGGTTCGCTGTTCATCAGGAAGCATATCACCTACAAAAGCCCTGAAAGGCTCCATGGAAATATTTATTGATGCATCCATAATCCATAACATTCCTGCAGCAAACCATAATGCAGGAGAGTTAGGCATAATGATTAATGCACAGGAAGCCAGTATGGCACCAATAAGAAAATAAGGCCTGCGTCTCCCAAGCCTTCCCCATGTTTTATCACTCATGTGGCCAATAATGGGCTGAACAATAAGGCCAGTTACCGGGGCAGCAACCCACAGAATCGGAATTTTTTCAATTTCAGCACCAAGCGTCTGAAATATGCGGCTAACATTGGCATTTTGTAACGCAAATCCAAACTGAATTCCTAAAAAACCAAATGACATATTCCAGATTTGCCAGAAACTTAAACGTGGTTTTTCAGCCTTATTAATCATGAAATCAAAATAAAAGGTTAATAATCAGATATGATTTCAAATTTAGCGAATGCAACAATTCATTACTGACACATAGCATATTGAGCCCAAAAACAACAAAGCCGGATTTGCTGCTTTATCTCATTTCAAACGTTTGAAACAATCAGGTAAAAATTATCAAAAAAATTGCAAACGTTTGAGTTAATATTTTACTTATCAGAGAAATGATAGGTTTTAAAAAATTATTAAATGCTGCTCGTAATGATTACTTTTTACAAACAACCGACAGGTAAGGATTTAGAAAATAAAAACAAATCCCTTAAGAATTCTGAATCATCATAATTCTTAAGGGATTTTAAGGTTATTTTAATGATAACTTATTTTACGGTAATCTTTTCTGTATATATCACTTTATCATTAATAACCTGCAGCAAATACATACCAGGCCCGCCATCAATTTCAATGCTGACACTATTACTTGTTGTTTTCATTTCTTCAATGAGAATTCCATTTAATGAATAGAGTTTTATATATGTTACTCCTTCCACGTCAGGGAGTTCAATATGTAATGTTTTACCGGATAATGGATTAGGATAAACATATATGCTATTTAATGCCGTTTCGGCATCAGGCATCTCATCTAAAAATTCATCAGCACTTTTGAGCCTGGTGAACGACCATTGCTGGTTGTACCCACTGCCGCAGGTCCATTGAATAACATTTGCACCATCAGCTGTTGAGACCCCATTAACGTCGAGGCACTTACCGCTATGACGTGCTTTTATATTATAGTATCCGTTACCCAGATTAACTAACTGCCATTGCTGATTATTACCCCCCAGATAGCTCCATATCTGAACATTTGCTCCATCAGATACAGATACTCCGCTTACATCGAGTGCCTGGGCCGTTGCATTGGCAGGTGAAATTCTCCAGTACCCATTGCCAAGATCGGTAAGTATCCATTGCTGACAGGTATTATTTAACCACGACCATTGCTGTACATTAGTTCCGTTTGACGTACCGCAATTTGAAACATCAAGCGTCTTGCCACTATGGCGGGGAATAATCCTGTATGTTCCGCCTGATACTATACCCGAAGATGATCCGCTGCTGACAGTAACCGTAAAATTTTGTGTACTTCTGGCTCCGCAAGAATTTGTATAAGTTGCAGTAGCGGTGCATGTACCTGCAGGATATATGGTTTGTTCTCTTGAGGTTCCGGATGTGCCACAGCCGGTCCAGCTCCATGAACCACCACTTACAGGCTGAGGGCCGAATTTTACTTTTGCACCCGCATTTACCGTAACACTGCTAACCTGCTGCCATGTGCCATCATTAACCTGAATATAAGGAGTTATAGCAGTAGGATTACAACTGGATGAACCAATGGTAACCGAATATCGGGTTACACTGAAAGACAGGTTAACGGCTTCCGTAATTTCCCATCCAAACTGAATGCTGTGTAAATTGGCGTTCCCAAACCATCCGTTAGTTCTTAACCATTTTGAAATAGCTGTAATATCAACTGTTCCTGAATTAGTATTGCTGGTACGAACAAAGGAAAAAACCTGATTGGTGCCGTTGCTGCCACGATAAACATTCCATGTGTGGCCTCCAATGCTTACATTAGTAACTTCGGGGCACGCACCATTACAGTTATAACTTGAAGCAATAGGTCCCATTACCCCGCTTTTATTCATCCAGAGCATCACTTCGTATGCATAATTATTGTACCAGATGTCATACGCAGTATTATACGAACCACTTCCGGGCACTGTAACAGTGAAAGAACTGGTGATAGAAGGCATGTTGTCAACATTGTAATTTACTGAAAGACTGACATTGGGATAACTTTTTATACCAAGGCTTCCGGCAGGATGATTAGCATTAACGCCCCAGTTTGAGTATGAATTTGCCCAGATACACTGATAATTATATTCTGAGCCCCAGCCGTTGTTATACAAGGTGTAACCACCATTACTCCAGCTTGCCCAGCGGTCGCACGACTGCCATGTCTGAGAATAACTATTGCCTGCAACAATCAGGCATAATGCTGTAATAATTAACAGCACCGGTAAAAATAGGTTCCGCTTATTCATAGGTTATAATATTAAAGGTTATTCAGGAAAGTTATAAAAGATAAACTGGTAAAACCTACTCAAATGTTAACCAATTGGGTATGTTTTGTTAATATAGAATTAATCATTGATTCATGATTACCGATGACGACTGATTGAATATTAATAACTGTTTACTGGTTTAGAGTCACTATTCCGCAAAACTTCTATTCACTTTCATGAATTTTTTGACTCTGAGTTCCTTTTCTGGTTGAATCACGAATAACCAGCAATGGTGAAAATACTTTCCTGCGGGCAGTAAGAGGAATATTGGATTTTGTTATACGATCAAGCAGGAATCTTGTGGCTTCATATCCTATTTCATAGCCGTTCTGGTCAATAGTTGTTAAAGTAGGGCAACTGATTGTTGCATGCGGGCCATTGCCAAATCCAACGACCGCCATATCTTCAGGGACTCTGAATCCTGCTTTTTTTACCTCCTGAATAACCGCAATGGCTGTTGAATCATTAACCGCAAAAAAACCATCCGGTAAGGGCTTACGTGAAAAGATCCGGTTTATTTTTTCTGCAACCTTTTCCATATTATCACAAAGGTAAATATTATAAGGATCAACCGGAATATCATGATCTTCCAGTGCTTTGCAATAACCTTCCTTCCGAAGTTTGCCAATCATTAAATTCTCAGGCGCTGAGAGATGAACAATATTTCTGCAACCTATCTCAATCAGATGCTCGGTAGCTAAATAGGCTCCTTTGAAATCATCTATTACAACCGAATCTGTATCGATAAAGGAACATATCCGGTCAAAGAAAACCAGCGGAATTCCATTATCCTGAAGCATTGTGAGATGGTCAAACTTCATGCTCGATTTTGCAAGCGATATCAATACTCCATCCACCCGATGATCAAGCAATGTGTGAGCAAGCATTGTTTCACGTTCATACATCTCATTGGTCTGGCATACAATTACAGTATACCCTTCCTCATAGGCCGCATCTTCAATACCACTGATAACTGAGGAAAAGAAAAAATGGACGATTTCAGGTATGATAACACCTATCGTTTTGCTTTTGCTGCTCTTTAACCCTAGAGCCAGGGCATTTGGCCTATAATTCAGTTTCTTTGCGATTTCGTTCACCTTTTCCTTGGTATCGGCACTGATATCAGGATGATCCTTCAGCGCTCTTGAAACAGTTGAAACCGATATACCTAAAATCTTTGCGATGTCTTTTATGGTTACTGGTGCACCACTCATGTATTGTGTATTAATACAAAATCGTCATTATATTTTACTAAAATAAGAAAAAACCATTTATAAAATCTGTTTTGTTAAAGTTAACCCGTATTTAATGCAAACGAAACCGCAAACGTTTGCGTTAATTTTTTGAATATAAGTAAGTTAAATCAAATATTTTTCGTAAAATATTGCTTAAGTTTGTTTAAAAAATAATTGTTGGATATGAAAAGCTTTACGATCATTTTTTGCCTTATAGCATTAACCTACAATACAGTTAAGGCACAGTTAATTGCCACAATTCCGGCATTTCCGAATGACAACAATCCCGTTACCATAATATTTAATGCTAACGAGGGCGATAAAGGACTGATGGGCTATACAGGTGATGTTTATGCGCATACCGGCGTAATTACTGATAAAAGCACATCAGGCTCAGACTGGAAATATGTTAAAGCAGCATGGGAAACCAACCTGCCTGAATGCAAGTTAACGCGGATTGCTACTGATAAGTATCAGATAACTTTTGAACCCAGCATACGTGAATATTACGGTGTTCCGGCCGGTGAAAAAATTCTGAAAATGGCCTTTGTTTTCCGTAGTTACGATCGCAGCAAAACAGGACGCGATACCGGTGGTTCGGATATTTTTACAAATGTATATGAAGAAGGCCTTACCATCTCATTTACCATGCCGTCTGAGGTTCCTAAAATTATAAATCTTCTTGATACATTTATTGTTGCTGTTAAAGCAAATGAATCTGACTCCATTGCCATTTATCATGATAACATATTAACTGTAAAAGACAGTGGTACTTATTTAACAGACACTATAATTGGCACTCAATATGGTAAATATTGGATCAGGGCGGTTGCTTCAAATGATACCGGTACTGTTGCAGATTCCTTTTACTATCTGGTAAGAAAACCAGCTGAAATTATTGATTTACCTGCAGGAATCAGAGATGGCATTAATTATACTGATTCAACGACCGTTATTTTATCATTATTTGCTCCTTATAAGGAATTTGTATATGTAATTGGTGATTTTAACGGATGGGAAGCTGATACTAATTATCAGATGCATCAAACACCTGATGGTACAAGGTTTTGGATTGAAATTGGCAATCTTGTTCCCCGCAAAGAATACATTTTTCAATATCTGATAGATGGAAACCTGCGTATCGCAGACCCTTATGCCGATAAAATCTGTGATCCTTCAAATGACGTTTATATTAATGAAGAGACTTATCCCGGATTAATTGCATATCCTTCAGAAAAAACAACAAACATTGCCTCAGTACTACAGACCGATCAGAAATCATATAACTGGCAGGTTAACGATTTTACGCCACCCGAGCCAAAAGACCTGATAATCTATGAATTGCTCGTTAGGGATTTTACGGACCAACATACATTCAAAGCCATTACTGATACACTTGCTTATATTGAAAAACTGGGTATTAATGCCATTGAACTTATGCCCGTTAATGAGTTTGAAGGTAATATCAGCTGGGGTTATAATCCTTCATTCTATTTTGCACCTGATAAATATTACGGGCATAAAGACGATCTTAAGCAACTTATTGACGAATGCCACAAGAGAGGTATTGCTGTAATAATAGATATGGTTCTTAACCATGCTTATGACCAATGTCCTTTTGTTCAGTTATACTTTGACGGACAGAAGCCTTCAGTGCAAAATCCATGGTTTAATGTTGAACATAATTTCACCAACCCTGATGCCCAATGGGGAAATGATTTCAATCACGAAAGCGAATATACACAGAAGCTTGTTGACAGTATAAACAGTTACTGGATGTCAGAATATAAAGTTGACGGATTCAGGTTTGATTTTACAAAAGGTTTCGGCAACAATATAAAAGGCATGGATGACCCATGGGGAAGCAATTATGATGCCGACAGGATAAGACTATTAAAGCGAATGGCTGATGAAATATGGAGAAGAAAAGATAAAGCCATTGTCATTCTTGAACATCTTGCTGTAAATACTGAAGAAGAAGAACTGGCTGATTACGGAATGCTGTTATGGGGAAATTTAAATTACAACTATGCTGAAGCAGCCATGGGATGGAATGAAAGCGGCAAATCCAATTTCTCAGGTATTTCATACCTGCAAAGAACATGGACTAAACCTCACCTTGTAGGTTATATGGAAAGCCATGATGAAGAAAGGCTTATGTACAAGTGTGTTACATGGGGTAACGGAACAACCGGCGGATATAATATTAAGGATACTGCAACAGCCCTGAAACGGATGTTACTTAATGCAGTATTTTTCATAACAGTGCCGGGGCCGAAAATGATATGGCAGTTTGGTGAAAGAGGTTACGACGTATCTATTGATTATAACGGAAGGTTAGGTGTTAAGCCACCTAAATGGGAATATATGAAGGATACGCGAAGAATGTATCTGTATGATTTTTATACTACATTAATCAAATTAAGAAAACAATATCCTGTTTTTCAGACAGATGATTTTAATATATCAGCAACCGGCAGCCTTAAAAGAATCATTCTTCGTAACAGCGCCATGAATGTGGTAATAATTGGTAATTTCGATATTAAAGAAGGATCGGTTTCAGGTGAATTTCCGCATACCGGCGTATGGTATGATTATTTTAATGGCGACAGTATTATGGTAAATAATTCATCCGACCTGATACCATTATTTGCCGGCGAATTTCGTTTATATACTGATGTAAAACTTGAAAAACCCATAATTGATCCTCCTTTCAGTTTGTTGCAGCCGCACAAAAACATTGAAACAATAACCCTATTCCCGAACCCTGCCAGCGATTATCTTTATATAAATCTTTCTGCAGACACAGGGTCCTCTGTTTCTGCAGAAATATACGATTTAACAGGCCGTAAAATAACAACCATTATTGCAATGCAAACAGAAAAACTGATAAAAACTGACATATCTCACCTTATGCCAGGCATGTACATACTTCAGCTAAAAAACAACAACAACGACATTATCCAACTTAATTTCGTGAAATTCTGATAATTAATCCGAGATTAGTCAACAGAAACACAATAAATAAAGCTTAAAAGCTTATTTTTAAAATATCAGCAACAGGTAATATATTTTACTTCTCTTTTTTTATTATGATAAAATGATTATATTATAATCATCAATTTTGATTATAAAATAATCATAACATGAATATAAAAATTTACTTTTCCAGGCAGGGTGAAGGATGGTTTGAATATGCAATGCCTGAACACCTTAAGCACTCCAATAATGATGAACTGATAGATTGGGCGCATAAAACAGTTGAACAGCATAAGTTTAAAGGCTTTCTGATTTCTGAAAATCCAGATTTCAGGCCAGACTGTCTTTAAAATAAAACCTACCATGTTTTAAAAACATATCAGGCGAATTGAATATGTATCTCAATTGCCACTCATATTACAGTCTTCGCTACGGAACATTGCCTGTTGAAACCCTGGTATCGGAGGCAATTAAAAACGATGTAAAGGCTATGGCTTTAACAGATATTAATAATTCAACGGGGATAATGGATTTTATTGCCGAATGCTGGCAAAATGGAATTAAACCAATTGCAGGCATGGAATTCAGGGATACCTCAAACCGGCTTTTATACATTGCCATAGCGCACAACAACAAAGGCTTTCAGGAAATAAATGAATTCATTACCCGCCATAACCTTGAAAACATTCCCCTCCCTTGCCGGCCACCCTCATTTAGCAATAGTTTTGTCATTTTCCCTTTCGATCAGTCATCTTTTACTTATAAGCTCCGCGATAACGAGTTTTTCGGAATAAAGCCCGCTGATATAAACCGCCTGAGCGTTTCTGATTTACGTTATAAACGTGCAAAATTAATAGCACTGCTTCCGGTAACATTTGCCCATCATGACCACTATTTATTGCACAGGCACCTTCGGGCTATAGATAAAAATACTTTACTGAGCAAAATTGATCCTGAGGATCTTGCCTCACCAAATGAACAGTTTCTTCCTGCGGATTTCATTAAAATCATCTATGAAGATTACCCTGAAATAATCAGCAACACAGAACGCATAACTGATAATTGTAAGATTGATATTGATTTCCGTACAGTGAAAAACAAACAGACTTTTTCAGGTAGCCGTTATGATGACAAGTTGCTGCTTGAAAAACTTGCCATGGAAGGGTTGGAATACCGTTATGGAAAAAACAACCCTGAAGCCAT
>CAZBCB010000018.1:0-16015 GCA_964489905.1 uncultured Bacteroidales bacterium | reverse complement strand
CATCTTTTATAATATGCTTCGACCAATCAAAATTAATTTCCCGGGCTACCTTGCCACGGTTCAGAAAACAAACGGCAAGCTGGTTGTTTACCAGTGGTTTTACCCACACTTCAATGCTATCAATGGTCTGGTATTTAAAACCTTGAATTCCCAATGAATCCTGGTCAACAGCAATGACTTCCTTATTGGTAAGAATTTCAGCTGTTTCTTTGTTCATTTTTCTAATATCGTTGCCTGCAATTAATGGAGCGGCCAGCATACACCACATTGAAAAATGGGCACGGTCTTCATTAACCGGCATGCCATTGCCCACTTCCATCATATCAGGATCGTTCCATTGGCCGGGGCCGGCATGCACACGAAGGCCTTCCTGCATATCCAGAATCTGCAAAACACCCCAGGATTTCCATGTGCCATGATCGATAACACAATCAAAACAATTGTAAATATCTCCTGTAGTCCTCCATAAATGACCTATTTCTTTACCCCATTCCCATGGTTTGTTATTACCCCATTCGCAAAGGCTGAAAACAACCGGACGACCTGCTTCTACAAGCGCATGACCCATAGTAAGATATGCACCATGTGCATTGAGTTCATCAGTATAACACCAGTCATATTTCAGATAATCAACACCCCATGATGCATAAGTCAGTGCATCCTGATATTCATGCCCGCGGCTTCCCGGTCTGCCACCACATGTTTTCCAGCCTGCATCAGAATAAATACCCAACTTCAGGCCTTTTGAATGAATATAATCAGCTAATGCCTTCATGCCCGAAGGAAACCTTTCGGGATCAGGATGTATAAAACCCAGACTGTCACGCTGGCCATGCCAGCAATCATCAATATTAACATATATGTAACCGGCATCTTTCATTCCACTACTGACAATGGCATCGGCTATTTCCCTTATTATTTTTTCATTCACATCACAGGCAAAATGATTCCAGCTGTTCCAACCCATAGGAGGAGTAAGAGCAAGGCCTTTAAATTTCTGAGCTGAGGAAGCCAAAGACAAAAATGAAGCTATTATGTTGATTATTAAATATTTAACTAGTAATTTTTTCATGGCGTTTTTATTATTAATTCTATTTTTATTATTCTATTTTAACAACCTTTGTAAATTTAATGTTTTTTGATGAAGAACCTACCATTACCATTATTTCGTCCTTCTCAACAATAAAAGCATGCTTTATATCATCCCAATAAGCCAGATCATCTGCATTAAGAGGTATTTCAACTGTTTTGACTTCTCCGGGTTTTACATTCACCCTATCAAAACCTTTCAGTTCACTAATAGGCCTCTGAAACTTTGAATTGATATGTTTTACATAAAGCTGCACCACCTCATCTCCTGCAATATCTCCTGTGTTTTTTATTTTTACGCTCACTGTTATTTTTCCGTCGGATGGTATTCTGTTACTGCTTAGTTTAAAATCAGAATATTCAAATGAACTGTAACTTAATCCATAGCCAAATTCAAACAGGGGCTCTTCTTTAAAATACATATAAGTTCTGCCGTGTGTTATGTCATAATCCATCATAGGGAAAAGTTGCCTTTCAGATTTCGGCCAGGTTTGCACCAGCCGGCCGGCAGGATTATAATCTCCGAAAAGTACATCAGCAAGGGCATTGCCGGTTTCCTGGCTGCAATGTGTCATGTGAACAATAGCCGGAATATTTTCTTTCGTCCAGTTTATTGCAAAAGGGAAACTACTTATGAGAACGACAATGGTATGTTGATTTACTTCATAGATTCGTTTTATCAATTCTTCCTGCTCCAGAATAATTGTCTTTCGATCGACAGCTTCTTTTCCGTCACTTGGCACAGGGCATTTTTCCCAGTCATCATTTCCTGTGGGATGATTTCCAACAATAACAATAGCAACATCAGATTGGCTGGCTATTTCAACAGCTTTATTAAACCGGTTGTCGGCAGAAAAAAGTACTTTTATTTTTTCTCCTGCTTTATTTTTTATACCATCAAGAGGAGTTACCCTATAAGGTGGTGTTCCGCTGTACCAGTCAAGCAAAACCGAATCAGCCAACGGACCGATAACAGCAATTGACTTAATTTTTTCAGAATGCAACGGCAACAGTTTTTTCTCATTTTTTAGCAATACTATGGTTTTCCTGGTTACTTCAAGAGCTGTTTTACGATGCTTTTCCGTCAACCATGGCTCAATTGTATCAGTAATTCCTATTTTTGCATAAGGCACCCTATCCGGTGGATCTAGTAGTCCCAGTCGTATCATCACCCGGAATATGCCTCTTAAGGCATCATTAATATCTGATTCCTGAATATATCCATTGGCAAGAGCTCCGTAAACACCTTCCTTATACATATCAAGAAACTGGTTAATCCCTGATTTCAGACATCCCTCTGCGGCATGATAAAGGTCGGGGAAGTATTTATGAGCTGTTACCAGCAGCCTGTATGCTCCGCCATCAGTGCAAATAATGCCATTCTGCCCCCATTCGTTGACTGTAATATTTTTGAGCATGGGATGGACAGTACAGGGAATTCCGTTATAACGATTATAGGCTGCCATATATGCCCTTGACCCCCCTTCAGTAACGCCTTTATAAAACGGATATGAATAATATTCTCGCCATAGACGCTCGCTAAAATCGGATGAAGAGGTATCCCGTCCGTTCTCATTGCTATTGGCCAGAAAATGTTTCATTAATGAAGCCGTAAGCCAGTATTTCGGATCATTTCCCTGCAAGCCTTTAATGAACGAAACAACCATCTGTGCATTAAACCATGCATCTTCTCCGTAACATTCTTCAGTACGCCCCCATCGGGGATCACGTCCCAGATCAGCATTGGGAGCCCTGACAACCAGTCCACCCCTATTATACTTTTCGTTCTGAAACATATACCTTACTTCATAACCTTCTATTGAAGCCACCTGTTGTAAAACATTTCTGTCCCACGATTCAGCCAATCCTATTGCCTGCGGGAAAATAGTAGTAGGGACCGGATTGCGTCTTCCCCAATTGCTGGGTCCTCCCATCGCCAGACCATGAAGTCCCTCAACATGCCTTGTTCCTTTAACTCCAAGCCGGGGTACACCCGGATCAGTACTCAGACAATTTACCTTTTCATCAAGAGTCATGAGCGACAACAAATTATCTATTCTCTCTTCAACCGGTAAATCAGGATTCTGAAAAGGATACTGATATTGTGCACATAAATTACCTGCAATAATTAATAAAAAACCAAAACCTGAAATAACTTTCAGAAATCCATATTTGTAATGGCCCTTTTTAAAAGACAATAACCTGTTTTTTACCATCATAATGAACCGTTTTATCTGGATGTGAAGTTAATCCAATTCCCGTACCATGTTGTGCATTTACCAAAACAATTTTAAAAATTCTTTTTCTCAACATCCCGGGGAATTCACCCTGCCTTTCTCCAATGGTCAATTCTTTTTTTGCATCATTCCATGTAAATGATATGGTTGAATAAACTCCCTTTTCATAATTGTAGTTGTCATTTTCATCTTCATATAAAACGAAATTACCATCTTCACCGCCATAAATCCTTAATTCAATCGGATCGGCAGGTTTTTCAGTCGAATACTGAATAAAAGGCCCCAGAGGAATGATAGAGCCTGCTTTTATCAGGACAGGCATACGGTCAATGGGTGCAGCCATTGCTACCTGCCGGCCGCCTTGCATGCTTTCTCCCGACCAGAAATCATACCATACATGAGAAGCAGGAAGATAAACGGTTCTGATTTTATCTTTACTGATTGGTTTTTTTTCTTTTTCGAAAGCTGATGGTGTTTTCCAGAATAATTGCATTCGTGCAGCCCCTGTTGATCGGTTTTCTGTTTCAACGACAATATCATACTGTTTCCCTGCCTGTAAATCAATAAAATCTGTATATTGTTCCACACTGGTATAAACCATGGGCAGCGTATCACCATTAAGAATAATCCGTTTTTTATCAAAGCTTTTTATATGAAACTGGTGTTTCCCTGTTTCACCAGGGATAATTTTTCCGGTCCACCTGATTGAAAACATCGAATCAGTGACGTAATAGGGTCTTCCGGTATACCAGAAAACATTAATGTTTGAATCAATCTGTTGCTTAACTAAATGCTGATAGTTGTCATCTTTATAGTAATATGCATTAAGGCCTGTTTTTCCATCATTTGTCCTGAAATGAACAGGGCTTATAAGCCTTGTTTCTTCGGGTGGACGATAATACATATATTCGGTAACAGGACAAATCATAATCGAGGGTCCAAACATATACTGATCGTCGATATTGTATGTGTTTTTATCACTCTGAAAATCCATCGGCAGGCCACGCATAATGGTATATCCTTCACTGGTGACTTTCCATGCAACAGAATAAATATAAGGCATTAAGCGATAACGCAGTTCATCAAATAATTTAATAGATTCCGTAAATTCACCCATTTCCCATATTTCGCGGGGTGTTTCAGAACCATGAGAACGAAATACAGGGCTGAAGGCACCAAACTGAAACATTCGGGCATATAATTCCTGATAGGCAGGATCTTTGCCTCCCCTGCTGAAAACCCCTTCATAAGCACCAAGCACAAATGCGCCAATATCAAAAGTCCAGTATGGAATACCCGACATACTATGATTAACTCCGGCTGAAATTTGCCGGCGAAAAACTTCCCAGCTTGCACCTATATCGCCCGACCAGGTAGTAGCAGCATTACGCTGTTGTCCACCAAAAGTAGATCGTGTAAGAATATAGGCCCTTCGGTTTGAGGTTTCATCGCGCCAGTATTTATGAATATCGTTTGTCATTACCAGTGAAAAAGCATTCAGATATCTCGCCCATGATCCCATGTAATTGCTCCCCATTTTTTTCAATTCATATTCTGTAGCTTCTTTAGTTAAAGCATTGATTACATCAGGTTCGGAGGAATCAATCCACCAACCATCGAGTCCTACTGAATACAGGCCTTTTTTAAGATAATGCCAGTAAAGTCTGTTTGCTGCGGGGTTAAATGCATCATAATATTTAAAACCTGCCCATCCGATTGGCCTGTATAAAAACCCATGTTTCTGCATATCAGCATAAACAGCAGTATTAGGTCCAAAAGCAGGCCAAATTGAAATAATAATATGAAAATTCATCTTATGTAATCTGTCGCACATCTCTTCAGGTTCAGGGAACAGTGTTTTGTCAAAAAACATACCTCCCCAGTTTGCCGCACCATTCCAATAATCCCAGTCCTGAATCATATTATCAATGGGTATTTTCAGTTTTCTGTATTTTTCAGCCACATTCATCAGTTCGGCCTGGGTATCATAATGCTCCTTGCTTTGCCAGTAACCATAGGCCCACTTACCATACATGGGTGCATCACCGGTTAACTTCCGGTATCCTGATATAATTGAATCCATGTTGTTACCATAAATTAAATAGTAATCAATATTATCACCCATGTCTGACCAAACCATTAAACGTTCGGCATTATCATCAAAAATTGTTTTTGAATAATTGTCCCAGAAAATTCCGTAATGATTGGTTGAAATAAGAAATGGATTAACCGCTTCAGTATTGGCCTGCACCAGCTTAACCGTTTTTCCTCGGTAATTGAAATAACCATACTGATGCTGGCCTAATCCATATATTCCTTCATCCGGAGTAAGTTCAAAACACTGCTGCATATTATAGCCTGAATCATTATCATAGACCACGGGAGAAAACAACGCCATTTCTTTTTCTTTTAAGACTCTTTGATAAGAATTATTGAAAAATTCAACAGTCCCTGTTTTATTAAAAATTTTCACTATTAGTTTTCCTGACTTCAGTAAAATACTGTCCCTGAAGTATTTAATATCAATACTGATATCAGAAATGCTGTCCATGATCACTGAAAGGCTCGCTTTTTTATCGGTTCCGTTTAACGGCCATTTAATAACCCTTACTATGTCATCTTTATAATATTGTACTTTTATATACTGTTTATTTGATTTAACAATAACACCGTTTTTTATGTCTGTTACTTTTTGCTGCCTTAATGTACATCCACCCAATAGAATGACAACTGCAAAAATCAGAGCTAAATGTTTATTCATCTTTTTAAATTATTTTAATTTTCATTAAAAATATTATCGTATTGTTATATGCCATTTTACTTTTCCTGCAAATGGATCTGATTGCAAAACAAAATTTCCTTCTTTCTTTTCAAGGCTTAACTGCTTTAATGCCTCATCGCCAGGAAGGTATAAAATAGTCTTAGCTGATGGTAAGTCCGCAGAAAAAACAACAAGTTCTATTTCCGACCAGTCCATAAATTGTGTTGACTGTGCCAGTTTTATATGAGGGATTGCCGATCCTTCCCTTATAAGCATAATAATCGGAATTTTTCCTGCATTGATCAGGTGCCAGCCTCCTGAATAAATTTTTCCTGTCTGATAATCAATCCAATTGCCAGGTGGCAGATAAACATCGCGGCTTGCTGATTCTTCAAATAAAGGTGCAACCAGCATATCTGAACCAAAAAAATATTCATTATCAATCAGCCACGAACCCGGGTCATCAGGGAATTCAACAAAAAGTGCCCTTACCATAGGCAGGCCTTTTTCAGTACATTCTTTTGCCTGGGCATAAATATATGGCATTAGCCTGTAACGCATATTATCGGCTTCACGAAATGCGTTCAAAAAATCTTCACTATATTCCCATGGTTCTTTAGGTGGTGCACCATGGCTTCTGACGTGTGAAGAAAGCATGCCAAACGGTGTCCATCGCCAGTAGAGTTCTTCAGGAGTTTTTAATACAAATCCCCCTATATCATGACTCCAGAAAGAAAAACCACATAAGCCCAACGATAATCCGCCACGTAATGTAGCTGCCATGGCTGTGTTTGTATTGGCAGGGTCGCCGCCCCAATGCAATGGGTAACGTTGGCTTCCTGCCCAGGCACTGCGCGCCCATATTATTCGTTCTCCTTTTATCTGCTGGGTAATATCCGATACTGCTTTGTTATAACGGAGCGGATATAGATTATGTTCATAAAATCCGGTCCTTCCCGAAGCATAGATACCTTTTGCCGGAGCTGCCTCCCCAAAATCAACCTTTATTGCACCGACGCCCATTTTCAATAATCCGGCAATCTGCTGCTGATACCATTTTACTGCTTCAGGGTTAGAAAAATCAAGTACCGCATCTTCATAAGGCAATGTTCCTTTTTCATTTTTTACATATAATTGTTTTTCAATAATTTCAGGGAAAAGACGGTTGTTGGGAACAAAATAAGGCAACTGCCATAGGCAAGTCTGAATACCCTGTGCCTTCAGGTCTCTGATCATCTTTTCGGGATTTTCAAATCTCGACTTGGAAAACTGATAATCACAGCGCCAGTCGGTTTCAAACCAGCCTGTATCAAAATGCAGCACATCAGCAGGGATATTGTTGACACGAAGTTTATCAGCCACTGCCCGGCCTTCCTTTTCCGAAAAATAAGTAATACGGCTCATCCAGAATCCAAAAGACCACAAAGGAGGCATGGATGATTTACCGGTCAAACTGGTATAAGCATCAAGTATTTCTTTAGGGTTCCCGAAAAATATAAACAAATCAAGATCTTCATCTCCTATCATCAGTGATGCAATACCGCCAAAATATTTACCGAAATCACAGGTAATGGGTGAAGATGTATGCATGAATATTCCATAACCGCGACTGCTCATAAAAAAGGGAACGGGCTTATACATGGTTTCATTCTGAACTCCGTTGGCATCATCGGTCCATAAAATCACTTTTTGCCCACGTTTATTGAAAGCAGTGTATGATTCACCACAACCAAAAATTTTTTCATCAGGCGAAAGAGTGAATACTGCTGAAAAACTGCGTGAATAGTCTGATGCACGTCGAACATAAGAAAAAGGCAATATAGGAGTAAAAGTTCCGGCATTGTCAGATATATGGACGGTTTGTGTCAGTAATTTACCCTGATTGTCATAAAAAGATATCCTGAAAGGCGAAACAGCAATAACAACCGATCCAAATTCATTTGAATATTTATACCCTCCGGTAATTTTGCTGTATTTCCATGATTTGTCAACCGGAGCCTTTCCCTCTGCAAGCATAAGTGATTCCGTTTCTTGCCTCAACTCCGGCCCTGATTTCATTCTTATTCTCACAGTACGCGGTGAAACAAATTCAATATATAACGGAAGCCTCGGAGCAGCGGCATATTCATTTGAAGGAAACTCATTGGGCCTCACCGGTACAAGAGTAGCCAACATATTATTAAATGCCATTCTTGTTGAATACTCATAACGACGATAAATTAACTTTCCCTCCCCTGTCAAAGGCTCAAAGGATGAAAGACTATCTGCCAGATAATAAGTATTTTTAAAGTCTGCAAAATCAGCACTTATGTCAACAGGTTCGTTTTGTAAACCAAAACCTTGCAATTGACCGAATATCTCTATTCCCCTTATAAAAAAAATACTCCCAAAAACAATTATAATCTTAATAATGCGTGCTTTCATGATTTGCTTATCTTTAATTATTCCATATTTATACTTACCGAAGCAGATTGCAGACCATCTGCAGTTGCTGAAAGAACTGCTTTGCCTGCTGATTTCCTTGATTGAATTACCACAAGGCATTTACCATTAAAGGCTTTACGAAAATCGGCCTTAAACGGATCATGGCTAACAGGATCGCCATTATCAACCCCGGCAATAAATGCCTCACCGGTTATTCTGAATTTTATAAGATTATCAGCATAAGGTACCAGGTTACCTTCATTGTCAAGAACTTCAACTGTTATAAAGGATAAATCTTTCCCATCGGCTCTTATCGTATTTCGATCAGGTGTTAATAACAATCTGGCAGGCAGGCCGGCGGTCTTAATTGTTTTCTCCAGGATTATCTTTCCCTGACTTCGGCCAACAGCTTTAACCGTACCCGGAGTAAAATTTAATCTCCATACCAGCCGAAGGTCATCCGGTCCTTTCTTTTTAGTACCAAGAGATTTATCATTTAAAAATAATTCGGCTTCTTCGCAATTTGTATAAACAACTATATCAATCAATTGATTCTCTTCCCAGTTCCAATGAGGAAAAACATGCAAAACCGGATTATCAGTCCACTCGCTTTGGTACATGTAATAAACATCTTTTGGAAATCCTGCCAGATCGATAATACCGAAATATGAACTGCGTGATGGCCAGCCGTATGGTGTGGGTTCTCCCAGATAATCAAATCCTGTCCAGATATACATACCTGACAAGAAATGATGCTTCTTGATTATTTTCCATGTTTCTTCGTGTGTTGATCCCCATGGTGCAGAAACATTATCATAAGCTGAAACCGTATTACCGGGATTGCCTCCTGTAAAAGGGATATCCCAGCGTACAGGCCAGCGCCTTATACTATCAGAAGGCATATCATAATAGCCTCTGGTCATAAGACCTGATGTGGTTTCAGTGGCAATAAATTTCTGACCCGGATAATTTTCAGGGAATTTTTCATACTCATGGTGAGCATAGTTATAACCTATCAAATCAAGCGCCCCTGATTTCACTACATTGTTCGAGGGGCCGGGAGGATTACAGGCTGAAGTTACCGGTCTCGTGGTGTCGAGACTTTTTACAATATTAACAAGGTCAACTGTTAATTTTATTCCCGATGTATCCCATTGCTCAAGTACTTCATTGCCAATACTCCAAATAAAGACCGACGGGTGGTTCCGGTCACGCAGAATCTGATCTTTTAAATCACGTTCGTGCCATACATTCCAGTCAAGAGCATAATCATAGGGCGTTTTATTTTTTCTCCACATATCAAAGGCTTCGTCCATAACGATAAAGCCCATTTTATCGCAGAGATTAAGTAACTCAGGAGCAGGCGGGTTGTGAGATGTCCTTATGCCATTACACCCCATAGCCTTGAGTAATTCAAGCTGTCTTTCAATAGCCCTTTCATTAACAGCTGCACCAAGACATCCCAGATCATGATGATTACATACACCTTTTATTTTAACCCGTTTGCCATTTAAAACAAAGCCTTCCTCACTGTCAAAATAAAAACTACGAATACCAAAAGATGTTTCATACCTGTCAGTTAGATCGCCCTGATAAAAAATTTCAGTTACAGCAGTGTATAAATATGGCCTGTCTATCGACCACAATATGGGTTCCTTGATTTTAAATTCCTGCTGAATTTCTCCTGATGAATCAGCAGGCAGGTCTATGCCGGTAATTTTTGAAATAATTTTTTCCCCCTCCTGCGTAACAATCGTTGTTTTAATCTTTATTCCGGTTTTTTCATTATTTAAGGTATTTATCAATTTGGTTTTGATAAAAACCATGTATGGTTTTTTGTCTGTTTCCTGCGTTCTAATATATGTGCCCCAGTAATCAACATGAATTTTACCTGTTTTCACAAGCCATACATTGCGATATATCCCCGAACCACTATACCAACGTGAGTTTGGCTGCTTCGAATTATCTACTCTCACAGCAATTACATTATTACCTCCAAAGTTTAAATAAGGAGTTAAATCATAGCGAAAAGAGATATAGCCATTTGGTCTGATACCTAACAGGTGACCGTTTATATAAACAGTGCTGTTTCGATAAATGCCGTCAAAATCAATATATATTTTTTTCACTGAATCTGAAGCCGGCAGAGAAAAAGTTTTCCGGTACCAGCCAATGCCTCCGGGTAAAGCTCCTCCACCCGCTGTGGCCGGATTTTTTTCACTAAAAGGACCTTCAATACTCCAGTCATGCGGCAGATTAAGTCTGCGCCAGTTTGAATCATCATATCCTGCTTCAGCTGCGGCCGAATCATCGGCAAGCATAAAACACCAGCCTTCATTAAAACTTTCAGTTATTCTTGGAGCATTTTTTTTATTATTGCATGAAAATAAGCATGTTATGATTATCAACATCAGCAAAAAACTGTTTTTTTTCATATTTATTTGTATTTAATTATAAGTCAGGTGTTATTGTAGTTTCAATTCAACAGTATTTCCGGAATATTTTATTGACTTGGTCATTAACCCTTTACAATCTATTCCGCCTTTCGATGTGGGAGTAATAAGCTTAATAATTATTTCTCTTTCTTTCAGCATTTCAGGATAACAGCCTTTTATTTTACTGATTGTTAATGTCTTACTAATAGATTTATAAGTGAAGTCAATGACTGAATACATTCCTTTTTCATAATTGTAGGTAAGTCCGTCATCTTCATAAAAAGAAAAGTTACCATCCTTTCCGTCAAAGACATAAACCGTGAGCGGGTCAGCAGGTTTTTCCCCGGTATATTGAATTTCAGGACCTGAAAGAATTATAGCTCCTTCTCTGGCAAATACAGGTATTTTTTCAAGAGGAGCTTTGATATTATAATATGATCCTCCTATGTAATATTCACCCGTAAGCAAGTCGTACCAGCCTGAAGTTGCCGGCAGATAGACTTCTTTTTCACGAGCAGCGTATGTATACACGGGACACACTAATAGTGCAGGGCCAAACATAAATTCATCCTTTATATTAAACACATTGGTATCTGAAGGATTATCCATAAACAAAGGCCGCATTATGGTGTAATCATTATGATATGTTAGCCCTGCCAGTGAATAAATATAAGGCATAAGCCGGTATCTCAACTTATCATAATACACCATGCTTTTATAAACAGAATGGTTTTCAGGAGCCATATTAAAAATTTCCCGAAAGGGATATTGTCCGTGAATACGGAACAGAGGGCAGAACGCACCAAACTGAAACCATCGCAAGTTTAACTCCCTCCATTCATCAAGGTCTTTTCCGGTAGGGTTTTCGAAACGTCTTTCCAATGAAAAACCACCTATATCTGTTGTCCAATAAGGGATTCCGGATGCAGCCATGTTAATTCCTGCTGCAATCTGATTTTTCAGGTCAATCCATCTCGATGCAACATCTCCGCTCCAGACAGCTGCAGCGTTTCGCTGCTGGCCGGCAAAAGCTGAACGCGTCAGAATAAATACCCTCTTATCGGGATCAACGCCCCGCTGGCCTTCATAAACCCCTTGTGTATGCAATAACGAGTAAGCATTGAAATATTCTTCCGAAGGTCCTAATGCTATTGGCGACATGAGTTTTTTCCTTGTCTCAGGTGAGGTATTCGATTCTATATCAGGTTCTGTGGCATCCATCCACCATGCATCGATGCCTTTGACATAAAGGCTGTCATAAATCTGTTTCCAATATTCTTTTCTGGCTTCCGGATTAAAGGCATCATAAAATGTTGATAAATAACCCGGACCTACCCAGTCCTTGGTTCCTCTTTTTATATTCTCGGGATATAACCACCCGTTTTTATCCATTATTTCATAATTATGTGTATTCTTATAAAATTTCGGCCACACCGAAATCATTATTCTGGCATTGAGTTTTTCATGAATTTCCGCTATCATGCCCTCAGGATCAGGAAACCTTTTACGGTCAAAACCATGATCCCCCCATTTGTCTTCTTCCCAATAAAACCAATCAAGTACAATATTATCAAGCGGAATATTTCTTTTCCTGTATTCCTTTACCACATCAAGCAATTCACTCTGTGTCTTATATCGCTCACGGCTTTGCCATAAGCCCATAGCCCACCGGGGCATAATCGGGGCTTTACCGGTAAGCTGCCTGTAACCCATAATAACTTCATCAGCATTGCTGCCGTTAATAAAATAATAATCAATGCTCCTGCCTGCTTCTGAAAACAGCGATAATTCCTGCTCTTCTTCTGGTGCATAAGGTGTAAGACATTCAAGTGCCATATAAGAGACCCCACCATCAGGAATCCATTCAATGTCCAAAGGAACCTTTTTTCCTGGCTGGAGAAAAATATTAAACTTGTTTGTCCATGGATTCCATGCCTGTCTCCAGCAATCAATTATCAGTTTGTTATTAACCCATAATTTAAGATATCCTGCCGAATGTGAAATGAACTTATAAATACCGGGCGAATCAGCTTCTATAAAACCTTTCCACTCAACCAGACCTTTATTAAATGGAAATTTTTCAGGAAACTTAAAAAGGTCTTCCTGGTATTTGTAACCTATTTCCTTCTCCTGCCGTGTAATAAATATTTCTTTCCGATCAACCGACGAATAATAGGTGGCCGTTAAACCGCCTGGTTCCTGATTTTTACCATAAAGTTTTAATATTGACAAAGGCTCATAATCCCGTGGATCACCAAATTTAGTAATGGAATAATTATCCCAGAGCAGACCGTAATTTTTGTTTGAAATAAGAAATGGCACAACATCTACAATGTTATGCTGCATCAGGACTACATCTTTGCCTTTGTAGTTAACCTCACCATTCTGATGTGCCCCCAGACCATAAAATGCTTCATTGAAAGGAGATTCAAAAATCTGCCGGATAGCATAATAGTCTTTTCCTTCAAGATTTTTGGCTATAAAAAATTTACTTTGTTTTTCCTTTATTTCACTCAGTTTTTTATTGCCCTGCTTATCAAAAAAATCAATCTTGCCATTCCTTTTATTGATTTTTACAGAAAGCTTGCCTGTATTTAAAATAACAGAATCCTTCTTTTCCGTAATATTCCAATTAAAAACAGGAATATCATCCGGATACTTGGCAATAAGGCTTTTTTTCGGAATAATCTTTTTTTCAGGAAACGCCTGAACATGAATAATATCAGGTGTTATTACATCAATTCTTATCAGATGCACACCGTTTTTTTCAACACTGGAAGGGGAAATGGTTATACCGGCTGAATCTCGTTTATAAGAATTACATGATATTATTAATAATGAAAGAAAAATCAGCAAACAGACTCTTTGTTTTTTCATCGTCAAATAATTAGTTTTTACAGGTGGGATAACATGCCCCGAATCATATCCTGGAGAACTCACAGATACTGGGTTATTAGCCTTTTGAATTCTTGTGGTGTTATTTTCATCTGTGTTTTTGCTAAAAGAAGATTTATATGTGGATTTCATAGCCTATTATATGTTAAAAATTAAGGCAATATAAAAATATAGATAATATTTCAACCGCAGGTATCAGTATGTTTCATAATAGGACTAAGAATGTAAACTAAAAGCTTTATTGTGCCATAAAAAGTAGCAACTTACCGGTTATATATGTCTGTTTACCGAATTATTTTATTAAATTGCTCAAATTGCATTTAATTTTGAACTTAACATAAAAAGTTTAATCCACATGTTAAACAATAAAATAATTTAGGGAAGAATGAGGTTATTTCTGAAAATCCCTGTAAAAACATAAAATTCAGAAGCATGTGGATTAAATGTCCCGGATTTTACGGGCATGAGATTATTAATTATAAAAAAAATACAAATGAAAAATTATGGTATTGATAAACGGCTTTTGTTAGGAATTCTGATTATTATAGTTGGAATAGCATTATTGGCAAGAAGTTTAGGGTTTTTCAGCGAAGAACTGAATACCTATTTATTTCGCTGGGAAATGATTCTTGTTGGGCTTGGGCTGGTATTTATTATTTCACGAACTAATCCGACAACAGGAATTATATTTGTTTTAATCGGTACAGGTTTTTATATCAGTAATGTTTTTAATGTACACTTTAACTTCTGGCAAATATTCCTTCCGTCTTTACTGATTCTTACAGGTATTCTTATAATTTTCAGGCATAGTATAGATCGTCGCTGGCAGAGGGGCGATGTGCCTGATGATGATAATCATATTGATGAAACGGCTGTCTTTGGCGGAGGCGACCGCATAATCAGGTCACAGCATTTTGAAGGAGGTAAAGTTACTGCTATTTTTGGCGGGCTTAACTATAATTTGCTTAATGCCAAACTGTCGCCCGGACAAAATGTAATTGATGTGTTTTGTGTTTTCGGAGGAATGACACTTATTGTCCCCACCAGCTGGAATGTAAAAATCAGAGTAATGTCAATTTTCGGAGGTTTTAACGATAAACACCGGTTTAAATCACCAATTGAACAAACAGACTCATCATCACAGTTAATCATTAAAGGGATTGTTGTTTTCGGCGGAGGGGAAATTAAACGGTATATCGACTAATCAGCTTTGACTCAAAATGCTGAATCCTCTTTTAAAAGAAAAAAAATATTTATACACCTACATTACAGTCTGGGGGCTTATTTGTATTATTCATATCTTTATCCTGACTTTGTTTCAGCGATTTTCCCTGACCATTGCCATAACAGAAAGCCTCATTGCCAATATACTGTTTGCCCTGATAGGTCTGGGACTCTGGTTCCCGGTTTTTTTCAGCAGTCTCGAAAAAGAAAGTATAATTAACTTCACAGTAAAACATCTTGCTGCATGCCTTTTGGCTGTTGGCCTTTGGGTATTGGTTCATTATTCTTTGCTCAATGCACTATTTGTTTCCAATAAAGAATACCGGAATTTTCTCGTTAGCTCATTGCCATGGCGTGCCGGCATTGGTGCCCTGTTCTATGCCATGATAATTCTGGTTTATTATCTAATAATCAATTATCAGAATTTTAAAGATAAACTCATCCGTGAAGCTGAACTGAAAGCTTTAATCCGCGAATCGGAATTGAACTCCCTGAAATCGCAATTTAATCCTCATTTTCTTTTTAACAGCCTCAATTCAATCAGCTCACTTACTATGATAAGCCCTGAAAAAGCACAGGAGATGATTATTAAACTTTCAGAATTTTTACGCTATTCATTGTCAAATAAAGATGAAAAACTCACCACACTGAGAGATGAAATTAATAACCTTAGCCGTTACCTTGATATTGAAAAAATCCGTTTCGGAAATCGCCTGAATATAATATACAAATTGGATGAAAAATGCTTCGATAAAAAACTGCCTTCACTGATTCTGCAGCCTTTAATTGAAAATGCAGTGAAATACGGTGTTTATGAAAAAACTGAGCAGACTGATATTGAAATTTCCAGCTATTGTTCTGATAATGAATTGTTTGTAAGTATTAAAAATCAGTACGATGCTGAATTTCTTTACAAAAAAGGGGCCGGTATCGGTATCCAGAATATATTC
>CAZBCB010000017.1:0-16149 GCA_964489905.1 uncultured Bacteroidales bacterium | reverse complement strand
ATTTTGTAAAAAAATAAGAGGATGAAAATTTTAACGGCTCATATTCATAATCATCATTTGCAATGATGTTGCAATTAGATGCAGTATGTGCCGGATCATCAAAGATATCAAAGGTTTGCAGTGCTGCAAACCTTTTTTTTTATCCGCCGAAGCCTTGGCGTAGGCGAGATTTATCCGCCGAAGCTTTAGCGAAGGCAAGATTTATCCGCCGAAGCCTTGGCGTAGGCGAGATTTATCCGCCGAAGCTTTAGCGTAGGCAAGATTTATCCGCCGAAGCTTTAGCGTAGGCGGGGATTATCCGCCGAAGCTTTAGCGTAGGCGGGGATTATCCGCCGAAGCTTTAGCGAAGGCGGGGATTATCCGCCGAAGCCTTGGCGAAGGCGAGATTTATCCGCCGAAGCTTTAGCAAAGGCGGGGATTATCCGCCGAAGCTTTAGCAAAGGCGGGGATTATCCGCCGAAGCTTTAGCAAAGGCGGGGATTATCCGCCGAAGCTCTAGCGAAGGCGAGATTTATCCGCCGAAGCCTTGGCGAAGGTGGAGATTATCTACCTGTCTTTTTTAATAATTACTGATTAAAAAGATGAATATGTATACAGGTAACATAAAAACGACAATTCAGAATTTTGTAATTCAATGTAAATAAATAAGATTAATATAATGGAAATACTAAAAATAGCCATACAAAAAGAAGGGAGGCTAAGTGAAAAATCACTTCAGCTCATCCAGGAATCAGGCATAAGGCATAATCAGGACAGCAGGCGTAAACTGATTTCTCTTGGCGAGAATTTTCCTGTGGAAATACTTTACCTTCGTGATGATGATATTCCTCAATATGTCTCAGATGCAGTGGCTGATATTGGTATTGTTGGTGAAAACGAAGTAATTGAAAAAGGGAAACAGGTAAATATCGTTGAACGGCTTGGTTTTGCGCGGTGCCGTCTGTCGCTTGCCATTCCTCAGTCAGAAGAATACTCAGGCAAATCATATTTTAATGGTAAGAAAATTGCCACTTCTTATCCAAGGATTTTGCAAGAATATCTTGATACCAATCATATTTCAGCCGAAATACATGAAATCAGCGGATCAGTTGAAATAGCTCCCGGTATTGGCCTCGCTGATGCCATTTTTGATATTGTAAGCACTGGCAGCACACTTATCAGTAACAGACTGAAAGAAGTTGAAACTGTTTTAAATTCAGAGGCAGTAGTTATCAGCAGTCCAACCTTAAATTCGGCAAAGAAAGAAATTCTTGACAGGTTGATATTCAGATTTCAGGCTGTACGGCGCTCAAAAAACAATAAATATATTTTACTGAATGCTCCGAACGAAAATCTTGATAAAATTGTTAAATTGCTTCCGGGCATGAAAAGCCCTACCATAATGCCTCTTTATGAGAAAGGATGGAGCTCAGTGCATTCGGTAGTAAATGAAAATGATTTCTGGCAAATCATTGAAAAGCTTAAAGAATACGGTGCCCAGGGCATTCTGGTATTGCCGATTGAAAAAATGATTATTTAAAAGAGATAATATGCAAATATACCGTTATCCTGACAGAAATGACTGGCCGCAGATATTGGCACGGCCTGCTATTGATTTTAATTCACTGGAAAAAAGCGTTAAAAAAATCCTTGAAGAAATTCAGACCGAGGGAGATGCGGCTGTAAAGCGATATACTGAAAAATTTGACGGAGTTTACCCTGAGGTGCTTGAGGTTTCTGAAAATGAATTTGAAAAAGCTGAGTTGGATGTTGATGCGGAGCTTAAAAATGCTATTCTGCTTGCAACTCAGAATATTAAACTCTTTCATGAAGCACAGCTCAGAGATGATATACGTATCGTTACATCTCCCGGTGTTGAATGCTGGCAAAGAACCATACCGATAGAAAGAGTGGGACTTTACATACCGGGTGGGACAGCACCATTATTCTCCACGGTCCTGATGCTTGCTATTCCGGCTACTATTGCCGGCTGCAATGAAATAGTACTCTGCACTCCTCCGCGTTCCGACGGTTCTGTACATCCGGCCATATTATATAGTGCCCGCATAACAGGTGTTACAAAAGTATATAAGACAGGTGGCATCCAGGCCATCGGGGCTATGGCATTTGGTACACAATCTATCCCAAAAGTATATAAAATTTTCGGGCCGGGTAATCAATATGTCACCGCTGCAAAACAATGGGTAACACGATTCGGTGTAGCCATTGACATGCCTGCAGGGCCTTCGGAAGTAGCCGTTCTGGCAGATGACACAGCTGAGCCGGCTTTTGTTGCGGCAGACCTCCTTTCACAGGCAGAACACGGGAATGACAGTCAGGTTATTCTTATTTCCAATAATGATCCACTTGTTCACAATGTTATGGAAGAAATAGAAAGGCAGACAGGCAAATTGCCCCGCAGCCAGTATGTGCGAAATTCACTGGAAAACAGCAAAATTATTATCCTTAAAGATTATGCTGAAATGATCAGCCTCGTAAATGAATATGCTCCTGAACATCTGATTTTGTCGGTTAAGAATGCAGATGAACTGGCTGAATTAATTGTTAATGCAGGTTCTGTATTTTTAGGTAACTTTACACCCGAAAGCGCCGGAGATTATGCATCGGGTACAAATCATACACTCCCTACACATGGCTATGCCAAAGCATACAGTGGTGTTAACATTGACAGCTTCATGAAAAAAATTACATTCCAGAAGATTACAAAGGAAGGGCTCGGTAATATAGGCCCGGCAATAATGAAAATGGCTGAGGCAGAAGAACTTACTGCTCATAAAAATGCCGTATCGGTAAGACTAAAAATATCATAACAACCATGTTTGACCTGAACAAGCTTATAAGAAATAATATAAAAACATTAACACCTTATTCATCAGCAAGGGATGAATTTAAGGGTGAGGCGACCGTTTTTCTTGATGCTAACGAAAACCCTTTTAATGAACCTGTTAACCGGTATCCCGATCCGCTACAGATTAAACTTAAACAACAAATTGCAAAAATCAAAAATACTCCTCCTGAGAAAATTTTTCTCGGAAACGGCAGTGATGAAGCCATTGACCTGATTATTAGAGTATTTTGTGAACCAAGAATACATAATATTGTAGCTATTGATCCTACCTATGGCATGTATAAAGTATGTGCAGATATCAATGATGTTGAATACCGTAAAGTACCATTAACACCGGATTTTGAAATTGATGTGGAGGCTATGATGGCTAAGACAGATAAAAATACACGGTTGATTTTTATCTGTTCGCCTAACAATCCAACCTCCAATAGTCTTAAATCTGCTGACATAAAGAAAATAATAAATACATTTGACGGAATTGTTGTACTTGATGAGGCATATATTGATTTTTCGTCAGGAAAAGGTTTTTTATCATTATTGCCTGAGTACCCCAATTTGATTATTCTTCAAACTTTCAGTAAAGCATGGGGTATGGCAGGTATAAGACTCGGAATGGCATTTGCCGACAGTGTTATCATTGCAGCATTGAATAAGATCAAATATCCGTATAACATAAATGTCCTGACAATGGAAACCGCAATGAAATCATTGCATGATGTTAAAAGGAAAGAAAGGTGGGTGAATGAAATCCTTTATCAGCGTTCAATACTACAGAAAGAGCTTGAAAAAATTCCCGTTATTCTGAAAATATATCCTTCGGATGCTAATTTTTTGCTGATGAAGGTTACACAACCCGGCGATATTTATAATTATCTCGTAGAAAATAAAATTGTAGTGCGCGACCGCTCAAAGGTGAGTCTTTGTGAGGGATGCCTGCGGATAACCGTTGGCACGGCAAATGAAAATAAACGTTTAATAAATGCATTATTAAAATATCAGGAATAATGAAAATGAAGAAAGTGCTGTTTATCGACAGAGACGGAACGCTCATAAAAGAATCGCCGGGGGATTTCCAGGTTGATTCGCTTGAAAAGCTTGAATTCATGCCCGGTGTATTCCGTAACTTATATCTTATCAGAAAAAAACTTGATTATGAGCTTGTGATTGTAACCAATCAGGATGGTTTAGGGACCGAATCGTTTCCCGAAGATACATTCTGGCCTGTCCATAACAAAATGATAAAAGCATTTGAAAATGAAGGCATTACTTTTGACAATCAGTTGATAGACAGGAGCCGCCCGGAAGATAATGCTCCTACACGTAAGCCTCGTCTGGGAATGCTTACACAATATCTTAACGGTACCTATGATCTGGAAAATTCTTATGTAATTGGTGACAGGCTTACGGACATTGAAATGGCCAGGAATCTCGGATCAAAAGGCATATTAATAGGCCCTGAAGAAATGATTAAAGACATCGATAAGGCAGGCTTGCAGGAAACATGTGTACTCATCACCGGGAGCTGGGATGAGATTTACAAAAAGGTTGCGGAAAAAATCAGAAAAGTAAACATAATACGTAAAACAAAGGAAACCGATGTAGAGGTTGAACTCAACCTTGATGGCAAAGGGGAAGCGGATATAACCACAGGTCTGGGATTTTTTGACCATATGTTGCATCAGATTGCACATCATTCGGGATGCGACCTGAAAATATCCGTTAAGGGCGACCTTTATGTTGATGAACATCACACCATTGAAGATACTGCACTGGCACTTGGCGAGGCCTTTTTCAAAGCTATGGGCGACAAGACAGGTATTGAAAGATACGGATTTGTACTTCCTATGGATGATGCCTTGGCCCAAGTGGCAATTGATTTTTCTGGTCGAAGCTGGCTTGAATGGAAAGTTGACTTTAAACGGGAAAAGATAGGAGAAATGCCAACTGAAATGTTTTATCATTTTTTTAAGTCATTTTCAGATACTGCCCGTTGTAACCTTAACATAAAAGCTGATGGCAACAACGAACATCATAAGGCTGAGGCTATTTTTAAAGCTTTTGCAAGAGCAATACGAATGGCATTAAGGAAAGACTATTACAGCAACCAGTTGCCTTCAACCAAAGGTGTTTTATAAAGAACATAAAACAGATACTGAATAAATGAAAATTGCTATAATAAAATATAATGCAGGCAACATTATGTCAGTCGATTATGCCCTGCAGCGTTTGGGAGTGCAGGCTGTTGTTACACAAGACCATGAACTGATCAGGTCAGCGGACAAAGTCATATTTCCCGGGGTTGGAGAAGCAAGCACAACGATGCAATATCTTAAAAAGCATGGGCTTGACAAACTTATTTGCGAACTCAGGCAACCTGTGCTGGGAATATGCCTTGGGCTTCAGTTAATGTGCAGGTATTCAGAAGAAGGCAATACAGATTGCTTAGGTATTTTTGATACAGAAGTATTAAAATTCAGATTGCCCGAAAAATCGGATGGTTTTAAAATACCCCACATGGGATGGAACTGTATTAATAAAGTACGTTCACCACTATTTAAAGCAGAGCACGAAGGACAATATGTTTATTTTGTCCATAGCTATTATGCCGCTGTTTGCAAAGAAACCGCCGCAGAAACAAATTATATAGTTCCATTCAGTGCCGGACTGCAACGGGATAATTTTTATGCAACCCAGTTTCATCCGGAAAAAAGTGGTATTGTTGGCGCATCATTACTTGAAAATTTTCTTAGATTATGATACAAATTATTCCGGCTATTGATATTATTGAAGGCAAATGTGTGAGGCTTGAGCAGGGAAACTACCGGCTGAAAAAAGTATATGAAGCCGACCCGCTTGACGTAGCTCTGCGTTTTCAGGATCACGGAATAAAGCGCCTGCATATGGTTGACCTCGATGGTGCAAGATCAAAACATGTTGTCAACTGGAAGGTTCTGGAAAAAATCAGTTCAAAAACATCATTGATCATTGACTTCGGGGGTGGTATTAAAACAGATAAAGACCTGAAGATTATATTTGAAAATGGTGCATCAATGGCTACAATTGGAAGCGTGGCGATAACTGACAAGAAGCTGTTTCTTTCATGGATGTTTGCTTATGGCCATGAAAAGATTATTCTTGGTGCCGATGTGAAAAACAGGAAGATAGCTATCTCAGGATGGCAGGAAATTACCGAAATTGATATTATTGATTTTCTGAAATCATACATTGAAGAAGGAGTAACGCAGGTTTTATGCACTGATATATCCAGAGACGGCATGTTAAGTGGGGTGAGCCTTGATTTATATAAAAGCATTTCAGAAAATTTTCCGTCCATTAATCTGCTTGCAAGCGGAGGAGTAAACACTGTTGCTGATGTCCACGAACTGAATAAAATGGGAATTTCGGGTGTAATAATCGGAAAAGCCTTATATGAAGGGAAAATATCATTATCTGAGCTGAAAGAATTTACAAAAAAATAAAAACCTCATGTTAGCCAAACGCATTATACCATGTCTGGATGTAAAAGACGGCATGACTGTTAAAGGAATAAATTTTGTTAATATCAGGACTGTTGGTGATCCTGTTGAATTAGGTGCCATGTATGCCGAACAGGGAGCTGATGAACTTGTATTTCTTGATATTACTGCTACTCATGAAGGCAGAAAAACCTTTGTTGAATTAGTAAAGCGCATTGCACGGCACCTGAATATTCCCTTTACCGTAGGTGGAGGTATTGGCCATTTAAATGACATTGAGGCACTTTTGAACGCCGGTGCTGATAAAGTTTCCATTAACTCGGCGGCAATAAGGAACCCTGAATTGATTAACCAGATGGCGTTGCATTTCGGAAGTCAGTTTGTAGTGGTTGCCATTGACGCGCTGGAAAAAGATGGCAAATGGACAGCATATATTAACGGAGGACGTATTCCTACTGATAAAGAATTATTTGCATGGGCCAGAGAAGCAGAAGACAGAGGTGCAGGTGAGATATTATTTACATCAATGAATCATGACGGCACAAAAAATGGATTTGCCTGTGAAGCTACAGCAAAACTTTCAGATGAACTGCATATCCCCATAATTGCATCGGGAGGAGCAGGCAATATGGAACACTTTGTAGAGGTTTTTACCCGTGGAAAAGCTGATGCGGGCCTTGCTGCAAGTATTTTTCACTACAGGGAAATAACAGTTCCCCGGCTAAAGGAACATCTTAAAAATCATGGTATTCCGGTCAGAATATAAAAAGCACATAGTTAAAAACTAAGTTAGATTTTACCCCGTAGGCCATCGGACGGTTTTTTTTTATTTTAATTAGAATTGTATGAAAACAAGCAACATTGATTTTTTAATTAAACTTCAAGATCTGATTGATACACGTAAGAAAGAATTACCTGAAAACTCATATACCACAAGCCTTTTTAAACAAGGTACCGGCAAAATTGCCCAGAAGGTCGGAGAAGAGGCTGTGGAATTAATTCTTGAAGCAAAAGATAATAATCCTGAACTTTTTCTGAATGAAGCAGCCGATTTGGTTTATCATCTGCTGGTATTATTAAGTGCAAAAGGCCACCATATATCGGATGTAGTTGAGGTGCTTGAGAAACGGCATGCAAAAGCCGGCAAATAATCCTTAAACCCAAGTATGAAGAATAATTTATAAATTCATCATACTTGGGTTTAATTAATTACACGTTATAGGTTGTTGAAGCGGTCTCTCCTCCCCTGCCAGTCCAGTTTGTATGGAAAAACTGGCCTCTTGGCTTATCTGTTCTCTCATAAGTATGTGCACCAAAATAATCACGTTGTGCCTGTAAAAGGTTGGCAGGTAGGCGACTTGTGCGGTATCCGTCGTAATATGTTAATGCCGATGCAAAGCAAGGAACAGGAATGCCGTTTTGCAGCGCAGTGGATACCACTCTTCTCCAGCTTTCCTGGCTTGATTCAATTTTTTCTTTAAAGAAAGGATCAAGTAAAAGATTTGTCAAAGCGGGGTTACGGTCAAAAGCTTCCTTAATTTTTCCGAGGAATACAGAACGAATGATACAACCACCCCTCCACATTAAAGCTATGCCGCCAAAATTAAGGTTCCAGCCGAATTCTTTAGCTGCCATACGCATCAGAACATATCCCTGGGCATATGATACTATTTTGGAAGCATACAGAGCATGTCGTATGTCATTAATAAATGAATTCTTATCACCCTGAAACTTCTTTTCTGTTCCTTTTAACATATTTGAAGCATGCACACGTTCTTCCTTTTGTGCTGAAAGCGTACGGGCAAAAACAGCTTCACTGACAAGGGTAAGCGGAATTCCGGTATCAAGTGCTGCAACTACAGTCCATTTGCCCGTGCCTTTTTGTCCTGCAGCATCCAGTATTTTTTCAACCAGCGGTTGCCCATCATCATCTTTATATGCCATAATATCACGTGTTATCTCAATCAGATAACTATTTAGTTCAGCTTCATTCCATGCTTTAAAAATATTATGCATTTCATCATAAGATAATCCGAGTAAATCACGCATCAGTTGATATGCTTCACAAATAAGCTGCATATCACCATATTCTATCCCATTATGAACCATTTTAACAAAATGTCCTGCACCGTTTTCTCCAACCCAGTCGCAACAAGGTGTACCGTCATCGACTTTGGCAGCAATTGCCTGAAAAATTGGCTTTACATGTGGCCAGGCTGCAGGTGACCCTCCGGGCATGATAGACGGACCCCGCAAAGCTCCTTCTTCACCTCCGGATACCCCTGTACCTATGTATAACATGCCTTTGCTTTCAACAAGTTTTGTTCTCCGGTTTGTATCAGGAAAATGAGAATTACCTCCGTCAATGATTATATCGCCCGGCTCAAGTTTGGGCAACAGCTGATCAATAAGCTCATCAACAGGCTGACCTGCTTTAACAAGCATCATAATCTTTCTGGGTTTTTTAAGAGCTGCAACAAGTTCATCAACAGAATGAGCCCCGATAATTTTTTTATCTTTTGCCCTTCCTGCCAAAAATTTGTCTACTTTTTCAACAGTACGATTATATACGGCTACAGTAAAACCTTTGCTTTCCATATTTAAAACAAGGTTTTCACCCATCACGGCCAATCCAATCAGGCCAATATCAGCTTTTGTATTCATATTTTTATTTTTAAATTGTTTATTCTCAAGTTTTAATTGTTGATTTTTTCACAATAGATATCAGCTATTTACTTTAAACCCCATTTTCATGAGCACCCGTTTGATGTCTGAATGCTCGTTGGTGAGGTTTACAGTATAGGCATGAAATTCACGTCGCAAAGGATAATCTCCTCTTTGCTGCTCAAATGTTCCGGTCGAAGCCCGCAAACGACGGTCGTCATTTTCAACATTGTATGTTTCTAATATCGCCTCACACAACACTTGTTCAGCATCCATATCCGAGCAATCAATATTAATTTCGGTAATTTCAGGCAATGGTACATCCTCCGGTTCCCAGTTATTCAGACCCAAATCGAAGAAACGGCTTAATGTGTTTACAACCATAGCCGTACCTTTTGCTTTTCCGTCGGCTGAATAGCCTGCAATATGAGGAGTGGCAATATCAGCAATGTCAAGTAATTCATGATCAATAGCTGGTTCATGTTCCCATACATCAAGAACAAGTCCGGCTATTTTACCGGTTTGAACAACATATTTAAGCGCCTCTGTGTCGGCAATTTCACCCCGTGAAGTATTGATAATAATTGTTCCCGGATTAACCTTCCGCAAAAAGTCCTCATTAACAAGGTGATAGGTTTTATCAATGCCTTCATAATGAAGGGGAACATGAAAGGTTATAATATCGCATTCCCTTATGATACTGTCAAGAGAAACAAAACCACAGACACCTTCGTTACGGACCCTTGGGGGGTCATTTAAATAGACGCGCATGTTAAAAAGTTCAGCAGTGCGTACTATTTTCTTTCCAACATTACCAACACCAACAACACCCAATACCCGGTTCTTAAGTTCAAACTTTTTTCTGCGTGACAGTACCACCAGTGCAGATGCAACATACTGATTAACTGATGCAGCATTACAACCCGGCGCATTTGTCCACGTTATTCCTTTTGCATTGCAATATTCAGTATCAATATGGTCAAATCCGATAGTAGCCGTACCTATAAACCTGACCTTTGAACCTTCAAGCAGATTCCGGTCACATTTTGTACGGGTGCGTATCAACAAGGCATCTGCATTCCTGACCCTCTCTGATGTAATCATATCAGATGGCAGATATTCAACATCGGCAAACGGCTCCAGAACATTTCTCAAGAATGGTATTTTATCATCGGCGATTATCAGCATTATTTATACTCATTTATATTTTCAACATTACTCATTTAATCTGTTTTTTGAGGCCCATAAACCCAATGCCGGGTTTGAGACATAAAATATTTCCTCACCATCAGGCATAACGTTAAAACCGTCTCTTAGTTCATTAATACGGTATTTATCTGACATATCCTTTAATGAAGCATATTGATAATTAACACTTTCAATTTCTTCTTTTGTTAATTTACCCGGACAATATATTATTTTAAAACGATTTTCAGACGACCCGTGAATCAAATGTGCAGCAGCACTCAGGTTTTTCTGTAATTCCTCGTTTTTTCGAGTTTGTTCAAGAATAAAAGGAGTATTCCTGTATCCATATTTTCTTATCAGCCGGTCGATTTCCTTATCTTCACCAAACTCATGTAATCCGGGAGCCAGAACAATCAGTTCGGCATCATCAGCAAGAGCCATACGTGTGCGGTAAATGCTTTTATTTCCCAGCCAGGTTGATTTAAACTCCGACGGATCAAGATACACGATGCACTTCTTTATGGGTTTTTCAAGCTTAATAAAGTTAACCTCCAGCGATAACTTAGCCGCAAGTTCAAAACCCGAACTATCATCGCTGACATACAAGCCTCTGACCAATAAGCCATCTTCAGTTTTTTCGACCACGGTGTGTATATATAAAACTGGCAATGACTGAGCAAAATGCTCCGAGGCATAATTTAAAACATCCCTGACCGGATTGCTTGCTCTTCCCATAATTCGTTCCATTCCATAGGCTGCACCCAGGAAATGGCTTTTATTAATGCCTTCATGGCCACCGGTCCCTACGAAAATATTTTTATTATAGTTAGCCATGCCTATCACCTCATGGGGTACCACCTGGCCTATCGATAATATCAGGTCATAATGCCCTTCAATAAGCAGCTTGTTAACCTGAGCCGGCCATGAATAATCCACACGGCCTTCGGATACCTTTCTGACATATTCAGCAGGTACTTCACCCAAGGTAACTACATCAGATCGCCAGTTATGTACCCTGAAAAGCTGATGTGGTATTTTACCAAACATTTTATCAATCTGATCATCGGTCATAGGAGCATGAGTACCCAGAGCCGGCATAATATCTGTGAGTTTATCACCCAGAAATTCCCAGGCCATTTCGGTAAGCGCACCTGCATAGGAATGAAACCGGGAAAAGACAGGCGGCAGCGCTAACACTTTTTCAGGTTTCCCGAATTTTAAAAGTGCTTCATTCAACCCTGCACGCAAGTCATCATCTGATAAATTTTCGTTTTTATTTCCTCGTGAATAATAAAGCATAATTAAAATAATCTGATGTTATCTTTTAACTCTTGCATTTCCTTCCCATATACACCATACCATTTCTTCATCAGACGGCTGAGCATAATCAGTAAGAAAAGTAACAGCCAGTGCGCCGCTTGCCCAGCCAAACTGAATCCATTTTTCAGGTTGCCAGCCTTTAAGAATGCCATAAAGCAAACCGCCTACAAAGCCATCGCCACCCCCTATACGATCGAGGACTGATATTTCCCGCGGTTCAATAACATGCCAGTTGTTTTGTTCAAGCATTATTGCACCCCAGTAATGTGTATTGGCATCCTTTACCTGCCGTAATGTAGTAGCGTAAACAGATGTATTATTGTAAGTCTTTTTAACGCATTCTATCATATGTTTGAAATTGTCAATCTGTGAAGCAAGATTTTTTCCACCGGTTTCCGGACCTTCAATTCCCAGACACAACTGAAAATCTTCTTCATTACCTACCAGAATATCAGATAAAGAGGCTATTTCAGCAAAAATCGGACCTAATTCCTTTTCGCAACCTTTCCAGAATGAAGCGCGGTAATTCAGATCAAATGAAACCAAAGTGCCGTGTTTTTTTGCAGTCCTTGCCAGTTCGAGGCAGAACTTGCTTGTTTCACTGGAAAGAGCTCCAATAAGACCTGAAAGATGAATAATCTGGACTCCTTCCTGAACGAAAATACGTTCAAGATCGAAGTCGCTGGCATTAAGAGTGCGGCCGACTTCACCGGCACGGTCGTTATGTACACGCGGGCCACGGGATCCAAAACCCGTATCAGCAATATTGAACTGATGACGATAACCCCATGGACCTCCCTGAGGAACTTCTTTGCCTTCAAAAGACATATTACGACTTTTAAGGCTATTTTTGATAAATCGTGCTATCGGACTATCCTTTACAAAGGTAGTAAGCACTTTAACCGGCAGCCCGAGATATGCAGCAATGCTTGCCACATTCGTTTCGGCGCTGGTTGCCTGCATAAAATATGTATCAGTACAATAAACAGGCTGATTATTTACAGGAGTAATACGAACACCCATACTGGTTGGCACCAGAAGAGACCATTTACATTCTTTTTTAAGTTGCATAATACTATTATTTTAAAATGTTATACACCGCCATATGCACTAAATCCGCCGTCAACCGGTAATATTACGCCGGTAACAAAACCCGAAAGGTCAGAAAGGAAATATAATATAGCACCTATCAGATCCTCGGGGTCGCCGTATTTTCCCATAGGTGTCCCCGATATTATTTTATTGCCGCGAGGTGTTGGATTTCCTGTTTTTTCATCAACAAGCAGAAATCGGTTCTGATTAGTAAGGAAAAAACCGGGAGCAACAGCATTAACACGAATGCCGGTTTTAGCAAGGTGAACTGCAAGCCATTGGGTAAAATTATTGATAGAAGCTTTGGCAGCTGAATAGGCCGGTATTTTGGTAAGCGGCCTGAATGAATTCATAGATGAAATGTTGATTATTGAACCTTTTCCCGACTTAAGCATATCGGTGGTAAATACCATTGTAGGCAGAAGCGTTCCTTTAAAATTAAGGTCATATACCCATTGAAAACCTGAGAGGTCAAGCCCGAAAAAAGTCTTTTCCAGTTCATTGATATTTTCCCTGTCTATGGTTTCAACCTGTGTTGTTGCCTTGGGCGAGTTACCCCCTGCACCGTTAATGAGAAAATCAATAGTACCGAACTGGTCATTGATTTTTTTCTTTGCTTCTTCAAGAGATGCTTTATCAAGTACATCAGCTTTAAATCCTGCCGATACGGTGCCTGTATTTTGCCTCACATTTTCAGCAGTTTTCTGAGCCAATTCTTCATTAATATCAAGAATGACAACTTTAACTCCGGCATAGCCAAGTCCGGTGGAAATGACTGAACCAATGACACCTGCACCGCCGGTGATCACGCATACTTTCCCTTTTAAATCATCAAAATTTACATTTTTCATAATTTTTCTATTAATTCATATTACAATCGGTATAATTAATAACTTTCCCTCAGTAAATCCGTTTTATAATATAAGTAATTCTCACGGGTTAAAATTTCAATGGGCAGATAATATTCTTTTCTGATACTTTTTTCAAGTATGACAATATTAAATAAGGCTTTAATGCCCAGATAGCCCTGCTCAAAAGGTTTCTGACTTATAAGAAAATCAACGGTGCCATCTTCAAGATAACTGATATTTTCATTAATAAGGTCATACCCGATAAGCCTCAGCGGTTTTATTTTATTGTTTTTAATATAACGTGCGACTTTAAATACACGTGAATTGGTAACAAAAACACCATCAAGGTCTTTATGGCTGAGAAATATCTGCGACAAGGCATTATTCACTTCTGTCTCGCCAATATCTTCAATATCATAAATAAAAATATCCGACTTACCGTTTAACCTGCTATGAAAAAAATCTTCAAATCCTCTCTGGCGGCTCATGATATGTTTATGATTATTTAATGCTCTTGCCAGATTGATCACACAGAAAGAGGCATGGTTTTTCAGTCCGTAGGTTAACAGTTTGGCAGCAAGGAACCCGCTTTTAAAAGCATCCTGACCAACAAAACCATAATCATTAAGCCCTTCGATGCTTGAGTTAATGAAAACATAAGGAATGTTATACTGCTTGCATGAATTAATCAGTTCAACAGATTCCTCGTAAAATACCGGAGCTAAAATTATGCCATCGGGTTTAGCATTTATCAATGCTTTGGCTTTTCGGGCAAAAGATGACCGGTCGAACTGATTGAAAAGGAATTCCTCAATGCTTACATTATAAAAGTCAATTTCACTGATTGCTTTATATATGCCATCAAGAGGAGCCTGCCAGAAAGAACTGTCAGGATTAACCTTAGGAATAAAAATACCAAAACGGCACTTTTTTTTGGCAGATAATCTGCGGGCTAAAATGTCGGGCTGGTAGTTCAGGTTATTTATAATATTAAGCACCTTTTGCCTTGTTGCTTCTGCCACTTCTCCCCTGTTATGCAATACACGATCCACTGTACCTATCGATGTTCCTGCAAGGCGTGCAATATCTTTAATTCTGATTTTATCAGAAATAGTAAAATTCTGGTTATCCGTATTTTTTGAATTATCTTTCATTAATAATGAAATTTCGTGAACGCACACGAAAAAATTTTTACAAATATATCAAAATTTACAAATATTTTTCAAAATAAATTTGTAATTTCGTGTTCGTACACGGTAAAATAAAAATTCAATTCAACAATTTATGGAACTTGGTAAATATTCATTCGGAACAGGCGACCGGTTCGGGTTGCAGGGAAAATATCAGTTAAAAGCTTTTGAAAAAGCATTGAAAGAAGGTGTGGCCATTACACCGGTCTGGAATAAGTCAAACCGCGAACATACAATAGTTCATTCAGAACCTGCAGATGTGCGCAAAGAAGCAGACGAGGCTACAGCAAACCTCAACTGGAATCAGGCTTATTTTGTTGACGCTGATCACATAAATAATTCAAATGTTGATAAATTTATAGCATGGAGTGACTTTTTCACTCTTGATGTTGCTGATTTCATCGGAAAACCTGCCAATGAAAAGGATATCGCATCATTTATGGCATTTTTCGGACGCTATAAAGGAACTGTTGCCATACCCGGTATTCAGAATTCTTTTAAAATTGATGATAACCTGTTACATGAAATTGCGGGAAAATACTTGTTTGCCATCAAGGAAGCAGCAGCAATCTACCGGAATATAGAAAGCAAAAAAGGGAAAGGTAATTTTATCGCTGAAGTATCCATGGATGAAGTGAACAACCCACAGACCCCCATTGAACTTTTCTTTATTTTAGGAGCGCTTTCCATGGAAAAAATTGAATTTCACACCATTGCTCCGAAATTTTCGGGAAGGTTTAATAAAGGTGTTGATTATGTTGGCGACCCGAAAGCATTTGCAAAAGAATTTGAAGAAGATATTCTGGTTATTGACTTCGCCATCAAGGAATTCAAATTACACCCCCAATTAAAGCTGAGTGTTCATTCAGGCAGTGACAAGTTTAGCTTATATCCTTTCATTGCCGAAATACTGAAAAAATATGATAAAGGTATTCATATTAAAACGGCAGGTACTTCGTGGCTTGAAGAGATAACAGGTCTTGCCATGTCCGGTGGCGAAGCACTTGACCTGGTTAAGAAAATTTATGCCAAGGCCTATGACAGACAGGATGAATTATGTGCCCCTTATGCCTCAGTTATTGATATAAGACATGACAAACTACCAAAACCTGAAACGGTAAATCAATGGAGTAGTGAAAAATTTGCCAACTCACTCAGGCATGTCCCCGGGCATCCTGATTTCAACCCCCACCTCAGACAGCTTATTCACGTGGGTTATAAAATAGCAGCCGAATACAGTAATGTTTATCTGAATGCAGTGCTGTCAAATGCTGAACTTGTGGGACAGCAGGTTTTTGAAAACCTGTATGAAAGGCATATTAAAAGAATCTTTTTTTAACCGCCATGAGCGCAACAGAAATATATATTTTCATCCGAAAAAATTAACCCAAGTACGATGAATTTGTAAATTCATCCAGGCTTATAAAAATAGAAAGGGCAATGCAGATTGAATAAAACTTGTTCACAAGAAAACTATTTTTAGAGGAAATTTGTCATTAACCTTATTTTTCTAATGACCA